>NZ_JALBHA010000002.1:0-75800 GCF_023006445.1 Bradyrhizobium sp. SHOUNA76 | reverse complement strand
CTACGCGCACGATCTTGCCGAGCCGCTGGCCGCGCTGATCGTGTCGCTGGCTTCCGGCTATGACGCGATCGTCGCGCCCGCGACCTCGCGCTTCAAGAACGTGATGCCGCGTGTCGCCGCCCTGCTCGACGTCATGCAGGTCTCGGAGATCATCAAGGTGGTCGCCCCCGACACCTATGAGCGCCCGATCTATGCCGGCAACGCCATCCAGACCGTGAAGTCGAAGGATGCCAAGAAGGTCATCACGGTGCGGACCTCGACCTTCGCCGCTGCGGGCGAGGGTGGCAGCGCGCCGCTCGAGACCGTTCAGGCTGCGGCCGATCCGGGCCTGTCGACCTTCGTCGGCGAGGAAGTCGCCAAGAGCGACCGTCCCGAGCTGACCTCGGCCAAGATCATCGTCTCCGGTGGCCGCGCCATGCAAAGCCGTGAGAATTTTGCCAAGTACATCGAGCCGCTCGCCGACAAGCTTGGGGCCGGTGTCGGTGCCTCGCGCGCGGCGGTCGATGCCGGCTATGCGCCGAACGACTGGCAGGTCGGCCAGACCGGCAAGGTCGTGGCGCCCGAGCTCTATGTCGCCGTCGGCATTTCCGGCGCCATTCAGCATCTGGCCGGCATGAAAGACTCCAAGGTGATCGTCGCGATCAACAAGGACGAGGACGCGCCGATCTTCCAGGTTGCCGATTACGGCCTGGTCGCCGACCTCTATCAGGCGGTTCCGGAGCTTACTAACGCCCTTGAGTGATCCCAGCGGCCTGCCGAACACGGGGCGATCCGCAAATTCGATGGAATCTACAGCGGAATCTTAACCGTTGCCTGTAGGCCACCCTTAACGGGTCTTTAGTAGATCCCGTAGCTGGGGAGAGCCAAGGATGCTTCGCGACAGGGTCATTGGACAGATGTTTGCCGCGCTCAGCGCGACGAACGAGGCCATTTTGCGAACTCCTTCTCCGGAAGACCTTTATCGGTCCGTCTGCGAGGCCGCCGTAGACGGAGGGGGCTTCGTTGCCGCGGCCATTCTGCTCGAATCCGACCGGGAGCTTCATCCCGTGGCTGGCGCCGGCGAGGCCTACAAGGTGCTACGCCGTTGCCGGATCGAAACGAGTTCCAGCGCGGCCGAGGGACGAGGATTGGCCGGGAGGCCTTCCGCACCGGAAAGGCGGTCGTAACCAACGACTTTCAGTCTGATCCCAGGTTACAGCTTTGGCACCATCTTGCGGTCGCCATTGAAATCCGGGCGGCCGCGGCGGTGCCGATTAGGCGTCGAGATTGCACTGTCGGCGTCATGCTCGTCTATCTTAGCGAGCCGAATGCAACTACTCCGGACGTCGTGGTTCTGCTCGAACGGATGACAGACAACATCAGGTTTGCACTGGAGAACTTCGATAAGGCTGAAGAGCTTCGGTCCGTCGAACATGCGAGGAACCGTTTATCCTGCATGTATGCATCCCTTTCCGCGATGAATGAAGCGGTTCTTCGAGCGAAGACCCTCGATGAGATGTTCAGTTTGGTTTGCGACGCCGCTTCCGACAGCGGACGCATGTTCGGATCGGCAATATTCCTCCATGATGAGCGCTCGACGAATCTGCGGCTCGTTGCTTGCGCCGGAAAGCAAAACCATCTCTTTCGGGAGACCAGCCTTCCATACGATGCGGATGGTCCGGCATTGGGCCTCCATGGTCCAGCGCTGCGGACCGGAAAACCTGTCATCTGTCTGGACCCCAAGCACGATCCGCGTGCAAGGCTGTGGATCGACCTCATTATCAAGGGCGGCGTGACCAGCCTCGGCTTTATCCGCTCTTCAGGGGAGAGCGCGCGATCGGCGTATTCCTTTTCTCGTGCAGGGACACGGACGACTTCCAGCAGGATGGTGAATCTCTGGATCTTATGGCGCGCATGGCGCAGAATATCACTTTCGGCATTGACATGTTCGCGGAGCATGCGGCGAGAGAAAAGCTCGCGCGAATGCTTGGGGCACTGAGCGACACCAATGAAGCTATCTTGCGCGCCAAGACTCGGGACGAGCTTTACCCCCTTATTTGCGAGACCTCGGCCAGAGGGGGGCAGTTCAATTCGACGACTATTTTCGTCGCGAATTCGAATGGGGACCATCTAGAGGTCGTAGCTCGTTGGGACCGGTCGGTGATCACGCTCGCGAATTGAAGATCCCCGTAAGGGGAGATAGGCCAGAAGTGCATGGCCTGGCTCCGAGCGCCTTTGAACCGGGAAGTGCTGCGTTGCCAACGAGTTTCAGCGGGACGAGCGCACCGCATTCTGGGCCAGGAAGAGCAGGAAAATCGGTTCGGGAGCTTCTTTTCCTCTTCGCGTCGCAGGCGACGATTTCGGCGTTCTCCTGTTTCTTTCGTCCGAGAGTGGCACCTTCACACCGGACTTTGTCGAACTTCTCGAGCGTCTAGCCGGGAGCGTCGCTCTGGCGCTGGAGAAATTCAAGAAGGCGGACGAGAAGCGGCTTGCTGACGAAAGGGTGGCCTATCTCGCTTCGCACGATCTTCTCACCGGGCTTCCGAACAGGGCGACATTTGGTGCTCTATTGCGTGAGGAGATCGAGATTGGTGCACGAGCCGGAGATAGATTTGCGCTGCTGTTCATCGATCTCGATCGGTTCAAGATCATCAATGACTCGCTCGGGCACGAAGCAGGTGATCGTTTGCTCGTTGAAACGGCACGTCGCCTGAAATCGTCTCTGGGAAGCGATGATGTTATCGCGCGGCTTGGTGGTGACGAATTCGTCGCCATCGTGAGAAATTGCGATCCGCGGTCGATCGAGGATATCGTCTCGAGTCTGTTGAGCATCGTCGCCGAGCCCATGCGGATCGACGAGCATAATTGCTATACGACGGCTAGCATCGGCATATCCCTCTTTCCGGATCACGGTGCCGACGAACAGACGCTGTTGAGGAATTCAGATGCAGCGATGTATAGGGTCAAGATGGGCGGCAAGAACGGCTTTTGGGTTCACGATGGATGGGTTGAATCCCCGCCGCTGCAGCCTCAGCCGGCCGACCACGATGAGCGGCGTTCGTCGCGCCGGGGGCGCAGGCAGTCCTTGGCCTGAGATACGGATCGGATTGCCTACCCCGAGGGTCGATCGTCGACAAGCCCATCCGCTGCGACGGTGGCAGATCCCGTCAACTTGACGTCACCGAACTCGTCTTTGGCCACCAGCTTCAGCCGTATTCCATCCGCATTTGCCTCCTCGACCGACCCTTCGCAGGTAATCGTTGCGTGAATCTGCGTTCTCGCCACGAACCTCACTCCATAGGTTCTCAATGCATTTGGCCGCAGCACGTCGGTGAGTGCCTGCCCAAGATAGGCCATGACGAGCATTCCGTGCACGAACACGTCCTCGTATCCCGACGCTTTCGCGAAATCCGAGTCCACATGGATGGGGTTCTGGTCGCCGGAACCGCCGCAATAGAGCGCTAAACGATGCCGATTTATCGGAGAGTAGGTCTTCCGGAATACGCTCGAGCTCGTGACGGGAAGGAATGTCATGGGTGGCACTAGAGGGATCCTGTCTAGTTGCGGAGGGGACTCCATGCGTTGTTAGAATGCCTTCAACGCGCAATCAAGATTTGTACGGTCGTGCGATTGTGGCATAAAGGGCGAGCATCGGCACTCGTTGCTGCAGTGCAGTGGGTTCAGCCACAAGAATTCGTCCTAGGCAGGAAAACGCGATGAAGGCTTCCGCTGAGATACTGAGCCTGGAATTCGCATCCCTCGCGGATGCCATAGGCGCGCATGCTGTCGAGCGCCCGCAGGATAAAGCGCTCATCCTTGGCGAAGAGATGATGGACTACGGAACGCTGTACTCATTGATGCAGCGCGTCGCCTGCTCGTTGCAGCGGGAGGGCGTCGTTCCTCAATCGACCATCGCGATATGCGCCCAGACATCGCTAAACTATGCGCTCGTGCTGTTAGGTGCGGTGATGATGGGGGCTATCGTAGCGCCGCTAGTCACGACTTCCACTCCGGAAACCTTGGCGACGATGGTTTCCGATGCAGATGCGAAATTGCTCTTCGTCGATGGCGCCTCGCGCAGGGCGCTGTCGAGCTTGGTCAGGTCACCGAAAATGGTGGATCTTGAATTTCTCCGAACGGACGAGCCATTCTCCTGGCTCGAGCCGGAAGGCTCTTTGCCGCAGCCGGTGGAGATTCAGCCGGAATGGGCTTTCAACATCCTTTATTCGTCTGGAACCACGGGCGATCCCAAGGGAATTATCCAGACGCACGCGCTTCGATGGGGCGTTCTGCGCCAGCAGGCTGGCCGGGGGTTAGGTTCCTCGACGGTAGCTTTGGCGGCCACGCCACTCTACTCGAATATCACTCTGATGTCGGCCCTGCCCACGCTGGCGCGGGGCGGTTCCGTCGTTCTGATGGACAAGTTCGACGCTGGCGCATTCCTTGCGCTCGCTGAACGGAGGCGAGTGACGTACGCGGTTCTCGTCCCCATTCAGTACCGCCGTATTCTGGACCATCCGTCGTTCGATGCCACAGACCTATCTTCGTTTCAATCCAAGTCCTGCGCGGGAGCGCCCTGTTCGCCAGAGCTCAAACGCGAGATCGCGCAACGCTGGCCCGGTCATTTCTTCGACGTCTATGGCATGACGGAGGGTGGAGCGGTGTGCACGCTCTCGGTAACCGAGCGGCCTGACAAGGTTCATACAGTTGGCAGGCCGCTGCCGGGCCACGAGATATTCATCCTCGACGAGCAAGGAGTGCCTTTGCCCAACGGACAGTACGGCGAGATCGTGGGCCATTCCTACAACATGATGTCGGGATATCACCGGCAGCCGGAGAAGACCCTTGCGGCGGAGTGGCGATCGCCGGACGGACGGCGGTTTATCCGAACCGGCGATGTGGGCTATATCGACGCGGACGGCTTTCTGGTGCTGATCGATCGCAAGAAGGACATGATCATATCAGGAGGCTTCAACATCTATTCCAGCGATCTTGAGGCCGCCTTGAGCACTTGCGCAGGGGTAAGGGAAGCCGCGGTGATCGGCGTTCCGAGCGAGCAGTGGGGAGAGACGCCTGTCGGCTTCGTCGTGCCCAAGGAAGGCTACCTGATCTCCGCAGCTGCTATCCGGGAGGAGGCGAATTCCAGGCTTGGAAAGACGCAGCGAATGTCTGAGGTCATCGTGATTCCCGAATTGCCGCGCAATCAAGCGGGCAAGGTGCTGAAGCGGGATCTCCGCGACCTTCATGCGCGGGAGTGTCAGCCTATCGGAGCGGCTAGAGCCGTGTCTTAGATCTGAAAAGCCCCGTGCCCCGCCATTCTGAGAGCGGAATGCAGGCGAGAGCTTGCAGCTCCCCACGCTTCGGCCCAAGCGCTCGTTGAACGGGGAAAGTCTTCGGTGCTGCACGCTGCGCCAAATATTGCACGATCGTGCGAATAGGGATAGGCTGGTGGCGTCGTAAACATCGCTTGGGAGAAGCGGATGGGGGCATTGAGAAGAATAGACGAGACCTTCGTGGGTCGACGCCGATCGCCGACGTCCATCAAGGTCGAAGCCTCCCAACTGAGGATGTTTCTTCGATCGATCGGTGAGGATCAGCCTATTTTCCACGACCTGGAGGTTGCGCGTGCCGCCGGATTTAGAGGAATCCCGATACCGGCCACATATCTGTTTTGCCTGCACATGTTGAGTGCGAAGGAGCCCTATGAACTGTACCGAGACATTGGCATCGAGCTTGGCCGGCTGCTCCACGGAGAACAGAGCTTCACGTATCGTGCGCAGGTCTGCGTGGGGGACGTTTTGACTTTTGAAGCCGAGATATCCGACGTCGTAGACAAGAAGAACGGTGCGATGACCTTGGTGAGCCAAACAATTCGAGTGAAGAATCAGGACGAGCAGCACGTCGCGGACATGGTGTTGAACACCATCGTGCTCAACCCCGGCTGCGAGAACGCTGCATGAAGCCGTTCAGGGGCGCTGAGCATCGTCAGATCTCCTTCTCCGAGCTCTCTTCGCTCGTCGGTCAGGAATTAGGCTGCTCGGAGTGGGTCGAGATCACTCAAGCCGACGTGGACAAGTTCGCTGACGCCACGGGCGATCACGAATGGATTCATGTCGACGTGCCGCGTGCGACAAAGGCATTCGGGGCGCCGGTAGCGCACGGTTACCTCACTCTGGCGCTACTTCCCATGCTGTCCCAAAGCATGATTGAGACCATAGGAATGCGCAATGGCCTGAATTACGGGCTGGACGGGTGCCGGTTCACCAACATCGTGCATGTCGGGCAGCGGGTCAGGCTTCGACAAATGATAGTCGACGTCACTCCCAGGGGAGACGGGTTCCTCGTCGTCAAGGACGTCTCTATCGAGATCGAGAACGAGAAGCGCCCGGCTCTCGTGGCAGAGGTCTTATTTCTCCTGTTCCCGGAAAGCGGTGGCGATGTGCCGGCCGAGGTAATCAGCAAATAGAGGGGCCCGGTGCAGGGCCAGCCTGTTCGGAGGCCGGTCGGGGAGCATAGCGACGAAGGGGGGGCTCGAGGGTGGACCGGACCTTCCCGAGGGCCGAGGGGACGAAGCCTTGCATCAAACAGCACCGCTTGCGAGCGCCGCCGGCGCTTCACCGAAAGTTGGATTTCCTATGGTCAAGAAATTCGCGGGAAAGCCGGCTTTTCTGCTCGTTCATGGAGCTTGGCATGGCGCCTGGTGCTTTTCCAAGTTAATTCCGTATCTGGAGCGGGCAGGGCATGTCGTGGCGGCGCGCGACCTACTTGGGCATGGCGGGCGCGCCCGGTACCCGAACGCGTTTCGACGCCGTCCGTCCGACGATGAGGCTTTCGCGATCGAGCCTTCTCTGATCGCGGCGGTAACGCTTTCGGACTACGTTTCGGATGTCATGCAGACGCTGGACGCGCTCGTCGGGTTGGGCGGTCCCGTCATTCTCTTGGGGCACAGCATGGGGGGAATTCCCATAACGGCAGTCGGCGAGGCGGCGCCGGAAAAAGTTCTGAAGCTCGTCTATCTGACAGCCTATATGCCCGCGTGCGGTGTCCCGGCGATCGCCTACAGTCGGGCTCCCGAGGCCCATGGCGGCAAGGTGGGGGCCGCAATGAAGGCGGATCCCGCGCGCGTCGGTGCGCTGCGCATCGATCCGCGCTCGACGGACCCCGCCTACATGGCAAACCTCAAGCGGGCGTTTGCGGACGATGTTTGTGATGACGAGTGGGCGGTGGCGCAAAATCTGCTGAGCCCGGATGCTCCCACCCTGCCGTTTGCCACGGCCATCGAAACGACGCGCTCCCGATGGGGATGTATTCCACGAGCGTACATCAAATGTCGCGACGACCTCGCCATCGTGCCCCGCACGCAGGAAAAGTTCGTCGAGCTCGCGGATGAATTTACGCCTCAGAACAAGACCGAGGTCTACGAACTCGACTCGAGCCATTCGCCCTTCATTTCACAACCCGAGAAGCTGGCAGCCACCCTCCTTGAGATCGCGTCCAAATGAGCGCGTCATTCGCAGCTACTTCTTCCGAATTCCCCGATCTGACAGGGGCGGTGGGTTACATCGGGCTTGGTAACATCGGCGAACCAATCGCCACCCGCATAACGGAGGCCGGATTCCGGACGATCGTCTGGAATCGGACCGCTTCGAAGTCGCGCGGCCTTTCCGAGAAGGGAGCCCAAGTTGCGACTTCGCCCGCGGAGATTTCCTCCCGCTGCAAGATCGTCTGCTTGTGTCTGACGAACGTCGAAGCCGTGGAAGCGGTCGTCTTCGGATCAGATGGGCTAGCCACGCGCGCAGGAGTCATGAAGATCCTGATCGACAACTCCACAATCCACCCGGATGTGACGCGCAAAATGGCCGAGAGGCTGCGTAAGAAGACCGGAGCGAAATGGTTGGATTGCCCCGTATCGGGCGGACCGGTCGGTGCGAAAGCTGGCACGCTAGCGGCCATGGTCGGAGGAGACGCCGAGGATCTCGCATCGGCCAGGAACGTGATCGCGAGCTATGCCGGCAGGATCAGCCATATGGGACCCGTTGGGTGTGGACAGGTCGCCAAGGCTTGCAACCAAGTCATTGGTTTTGGAACGATGGCCGCCATCGCCGAAGCACTCGTTCTGGCTCAACGCTCCGGCATTCCGATGGACGTGCTGCCTCAGTCGCTCGCCGGAGGCTTCGCTGACTCGAACGTCCTCAAGGAATACCTGCGCGCGACCACGGCGCGAGAGGCAGCGGGAATAGCAGTGCTCATTCGCGCATTGGTCGATGCGAGGACGGGCATGGCTGGAGATCGATACCGCGATCGGTTCTCCCTGCTGCTGAAGGATATCGCGATCGCTATCGACCTTGGCTTTGCCACAGGCACGGAGACGCCAATGGCGGATCTCGTCGAGCGTCTTTATCGGGACGCCGGCGAATAAGGCGCTCCGTAGAGCGCTACGGGCATGCCGCCACCCCTTGCATCTGCGCTTCAGTCTGGCAAGTCGCTTGCAAATTAGCACGAGTGTGCGAATAATCCTCCAGCCCGCCCGGCGACACGAGGCGGCCGGAGGAGATACGAGGGATGCGACCAAATCTGTTGTCCGCCGCGGGTGCGGCTCTCATTTGTCATTTCTTTGCAACGGCGGCGCTCGCCCAATCCAAATACGATCCGGGCGCATCCGACGGCGAGATCAAGGTCGGCAACATCATGCCGTACAGTGGTCCAGTGTCGGCGTTGTCCATCGTCGGCAAGGCGGAGGCCGCCTACTTCAAGATGATCAACGAGCAGGGCGGCATCAACGGCCGGAAGATAAACTTCATCTCCTATGACGATGCCTACAGTCCGCCAAAGACTGTGGAGCAGGCCCGACGCTTGGTCGAAGACGACGAGATTCTTTTCATGGCCGGCTCGTTCGGGACCGCCGGCAACAGCGCGATTCAGAAGTACATGAATGCAAAGAAGGTCCCCCAGATCTTCATCGCCAGTGCGGCGGACAAGTGGGCCGATCCGAAGCGCTTTCCTTGGTCAATGGGCTGGATGCCGAGCTCCAGGAGCGAAGCCCGTGCTTACGCGAGGTACATCCTCAAGAATATCCCGGACGCGAAGGTCGCAATTCTCTATCAGAACGACGATTTCGGGAAGGAATACCTCATTGGCCTGAAAGAAGGCCTTGGCGAGAAGGCATCTTCCATGCTGGTCGCTGAAGTTGCCTACGAGGTGACTTCTCCGACCATCGAGTCCCAGATCGTCTTGATCAAATCGAAGGAGCCCACGGTTCTCGTGAACGCGGCGACACCGAAGTTCGCCGCTCAGGCGATCAAGAAAGTGGGAGAGCTCGGTTGGAAGCCCGTTCAGTTCTTGACTAACGCATCTTCCCAGTTCGCCAGCGTGTTGAGGCCTGCGGGCCTCGACAACGCGCAAGGAATCTTGAGCGTGCAATACATCAAAGATCCCGCCGATCCAGCGTGGAAGGATGACCCCGACGTGCAGGAATGGCGGGCATTCATGCAGCGCTACTATCCGGATGGGAACAAGGACGACAGCCAAACACTCTGGGGATACGGGGTAGGGAGGGCCATCGCTCAAGTCATCAGGCAGTGTGGGAACGATCTAACGCGTGAGAACGTGATGCGCCAGGCTGCCAATCTCGATTATTACAACGGCGTGACGCTGCCGGGCGTCAAGATCAAGACCAGTCCGACCGATTTCCGGCCGCTCGAGCAATTTCAGATGATGCGCGTCAAGGGCGAGAACTGGGAGCGGTTCGGAGAGATCGTGGGGGAGACATCCTCCGACTAATAGGCGCCCATGCGCTGAGGGCCTCTCCGGCGCTATTGACACAGGATCAATTGGCGTGCCAAGAATTCGCACGAACGTGCAAATATTGCCGCGGCCGCTCCCGCTGGTCATGAGCCTGGCGGGCGAGGCGGCCTCATGATGCACCGACCGGAATGTCTATCGGTCGATGAGACCTCGAAGATGAGGAAAGGGACGGAAATGAGCGAGCTCACCGAAGCCAACACCAGCAAATTCGTCGAACTTGACGGTCTTAAGATCCACTACCACGAAGCAGGTAAGGGCCCTGCCGTCGTTCTGCTGCACGGCGGCGGACCGGGAGCGTCCTCTTGGAGCAACTTCAAGGGAAACATTGGGGAGCTGTCCAAGAAATACCGGGTGATCATGATGGATCAACCGGGCTTCGGAAAGTCCGGGCGCCCGATCTACGAAAATGAGAAGCTGGGTGCATTCGCTGCGCGTGCGCTCCGGAATCTGCTCAAGCACCTGGGTATTGAGAAGGCCCACTTGATCGGAAATTCGATGGGTGGACACGTTTCCATGAAGTTCGCGATCGACTATCCGGAGGCCACGGGCAAGCTCGTGCTGATGGCGCCGGCCATCCAGGTGACGTTCCTGACGCCCGCACCCTCGGAAGGCTCGAAGCACCTTTTCGGGTACTATCGCGGTACTGGTCCGAGCCCGGACAAGATGCGCGCCTTCCTGAATACGCTGGTCTACAACCAGGCGATGGTGACAGACGAGCTGGTGAAGCAGCGGTACGAGATCTCCGCCGAGCCGTCGACGGTCGAATGGACCCAGAAGATGTTCTCCAACCCCGGCCGGTTCGAGGAGCTGTGGCGCGAACTGGACAAGGTGCCGCAGAAGACGCTTCTGCTTTGGGGCCGCGACGACCGTGTCACTCCGCTGGAACGTGCGCTCTTCATGGTCCAGCAGATGCCGAATGCGGAGCTGCACGTGGTCAGCAAGTGCGGCCATTGGGTCATGATCGAACATCCGGAACTTTTCAACCGTCTCTGCCTGGAGTTTCTCGACAGAGAGTGAGGCGTTTCTGGGCGGGCCTCGGCCCGCCCTCCCTTTTTTTAGGAGCCGAAATGGACGTAACTCTCCAGGGGTCGGAAGCCGTCGTCCTGGCGATAACGGAGGTCAAGCCGCGAACGATCGATCGAGCCTTGGCGCTGCTCGAAAATGCCCGTCCGGCGCAATCCGGGTGTGCAGGAGTCTGGCGTACCGACGCCGGCGCGCTCAATCAGATCATCTCGCTGTGGACGGCATCGGACCAGGCGGACGCGGTGCGAAAGAGCTCGGACGTCCTTTCCTCGTTGAATGATATCCGCGTGGGCGGACGGCTTCTGAAGCTGACGGCGGCGCCATTCTCGCCGCCACTTCTGCCGCGGCGATTGGGCGGCATCTACGAATTCCGCTTCTACACTTTCCGGCCAAAATCGTTTGCAGGGATCGTGGACCGATGGCGTGGCGCAATCGGTCAACGTCTAGAATTCTCGCCGCTGCTGGGCGTGTGGTGCGAGGAAGGGGCCTCGGTCGACGAACTGGTTCATGCATGGGCATACGAGGATGCTAACGCGTGGCAGAGCGTTCGTCGGGAGGTCATGGCAAGGGGCGTATGGCCGCCGCCGGCCACAGCAGAATCGAGTGGGGCTCTTCTGCGCCAGACCAGCGTGATGGCGCTCCCAGCGTCTTTCTCGCCGATCCGCTAGAGGCATCGCGTTCGCGGCGGAAGGGTGCGTCAGAATTGTCACTTGCACGATCGTGCGAATAATTTACATTGCCGCCCGTCACGCGCCGATAGAGCGTCCTCTGTAGGGAGGTTTTGAAATGAGACTGACCGTTCGAACGATGCGCTGGCTTGCCTTTGCCTTGGCGACCACGATCGGATTTCTCCCCTCGGTTGGCCGCGCCGGACCGGATCCCCTCCGTATCGCGTATATCGACGATCTTTCGGGGCCCCTTGCGGTGATAGGCGAGCGAGGCTTGAAGCACATCGAATTCATGGCCGAGCGCATAAACCGCAGCGGAGGGGTCGCCGGACATCCCGTCGAGATCGTGCCATTCGACAACGAGAACAACGCGGAAAAGACGCTGATATTGCTCAAACGTGCGATCGATAGCGGCATTGGCGTTGTGTCACAGGGAGCAAGTTCCTCGATCGGATATGCCGTATCCGACATGGTGACGAAGCAATATCGCAGGCAGCCGGACCGTCCGGTCGTGTATTTGGACTGGTCGAATGCGGATCCGGGCCTGACAAACGACAAGTGCAGTTTCTGGCACTTCAGGTTCACGCTCAATAGCGATCAGCAGACCAAGGCCATGATCTCCTATTTGGCACTGAAGAGCGAGGTCAGGAAGGTCTACCTGCTGAATCAGGATTATTCGATGGGGCAGTCCGTCGAGGCCAATCTCAGTGAAGGGCTGCCAAAAGCGCGGCCAGACATCCAGATCGTCGGCACGGAGCGCGTTCCTTTGGGGAAGGTCAAGGATTTCGCTCCGTACGTGGCGAAGATTCAAGCGTCGGGCGCGGATACGGTCATTACCGCGAACTTCGGGCCCGACTTGTCTTTGTTCGCCAAGGCTGCCTCGGCAGGAGGACTCAAGGCTACGCTCTACACCTTTTATGGCAATACGCCGGGCATGGCGTCGGCCCTACGAGCCGAGGGCAAGGGGATGGTGAATGTGGCTGAGTGGAATAGTCACGTAAAGGCTCCCGAGTTAGAAGCGCTTGCTGCCGACTACAAGGCCAAGAACAAGGCGGATTTCGCGTATTGGCGCATGGCGCTCCAGATGATCATGCTTCAGAAGGCCGTCGAGAAGGCCAATTCAATCCAACCGCTTGCGATCGCCACCGCCCTCGACGGGCTCGTGTATCAATCGCCAATCGGCCCGATCATCATGCGCAAGTCTGATCACCAGGTGGTGGAGCCTGTTTACGTCTCGGTGTTCGCCGACGATGCGAGAGTTGATCTCGAGGGAACAGGCTTTGGCTTCAAGATGATCGGCGCGATCGACGCATCTGAGGTGGATGTGCCTACGAGCTGTCGGATGAACGGACCCAAGTCATGACCGCTCCAAGAGCCGCCTCGCAGGAGCGCATATGCAGCTCATAACGGTATCCCTCTTGAACGGAGTTTTCTACGGCCTGCTGCTCTTCATGCTCGCAAGCGGTCTCACGCTGATCTTCAGCATGATGGGAGTGCTCAACTTCGCTCATGGCGCGTTTTACATGCTTGGCGCCTATTTTGCGTTTCAGGCCGGCAGGTGGATAGGCTTTTGGCCGGCATTGATGATCGTGCCGTTGGTCGTCGGCACCTTGGGAGCGGCTGTCGAGCATTGGGGTCTTCGCAGGATCCATCGGTACGGTCATGTGCCCGAATTGCTGTTCACATTCGGCCTTGCTTTCGTCGTGCACGAAGTCGTGCAGGCGGTCTGGGGACGTTTGCCGGTGAACTACCCGGTCCCGCCGAGCCTTTCGTTTCCGGCGTTCAGCGTCTTTTCGGCCGAGTTCCCCGCCTACCGCTTGTTCATGATGGCCGTGTCGCTTGCGCTGTTCGGAGCTCTGAGGCTGGTCCTGACCCGCACACGGATCGGTCTTCTCGTGCAGGCCGCCTTGGTGCAGCCGGATATGCTTTCGGCTCTCGGACATAATGTACCCCGCATTTTCGCGCTCGTGTTCGGGCTTGGCTGCGGGATGGCCGGTTTGGCTGGCGTCATCGGCGGCAACGCCTTCGTAACCGAGCCGGCAATGGCGGAATCGATCGGTACGATTGCGTTCGTGATCGTGGTCATCGGCGGATTGGGATCTCTGACCGGCGCCTTCATTGCTTCGCTGCTGGTCGGCATTGTTCAAACGTTCTGCGTCGCGAGCAGTCTGACGATCGGCGGGCTGTTGGGGTATGTCGGCGTAATTCCTCGAACCGTCTATGGGGATCTGTTGCGGATCAGCTTGCCGAACTTGGCTCCGCTGTTGCCTTACGCGCTGCTCGTCTTGACGCTGGCGATCAGGCCGCGAGGTTTGATGGGACGGCGCGAATGAGCATGGCCATATCGACCGGGAGAGCGGGGATATTTCCTTCGGTCCGCGGCCCCCGGGTCGCCCGAACATTGGTGATCTGGTTCATATCGGCACTTGCGTTTCTTTGCGTGCCGGCTTTCGTCCACACCGATTTCCTTCCGGCGCTCCTGGCCCAGGCGGCGATCGCGGCCGTGTTCGCACTGTCGTACAATATGTTGTTCGGGCAGACGGGGCTTTTGTCCTTCGGCCATGCTGTTCTCATGGGGCTCGGCGGCTTCGCGACGGTGCACGGCATGCGTGCCATTGGCGCACACGATTTATTCGTGCCGCTGCCCGCGATGCCCATCGCCGGCGCCTTTGGCGGCCTCCTGGCCGGTGTACTCTTCGGTTGGCTTGCCACCCGTCGAGCAGGTACGGCGTTTGCCATGATTACCTTGGGCTTCGCCGAACTCGTGGCTGCGACCGCCTCCGTATTCCCCAGCATCTTCGGCGGAGAGCAGGGCGTCAGTGTGGACCGAACAACATTGCCGCCGTTCATCGGACTGGATTTCGGGCCTCCCGTCCAGGTCTATTATCTCACCATTGCGTGGTCATTCGCCTGTATCCTTGGCATCTATGCGCTGACCCGAACCCCGCTCGGCCGGCTCGCCAATGCGACACGCGACAACGCCGAGCGGGTGGCGTTCAACGGCTTTGATCCGACGCGAATTCGCTTCCTGATGTACGCATTTTCGAGCCTTTTCGCCGGCGTCGCGGGAGCGCTTTATGCGATCAACTACGAGATCGTGACGTCGCAGAGCCTCGGAGTTCACGCTTCCGGGATGGTCCTGGTCATGACGGTCGTCGGCGGAGCAGGCCAATTCGTCGGCCCGGCCATAGGGGCCGTGTTGATCACAGTGCTGCAGGTCGTCGTCGGTTTCTATACCGACGCGTGGCTGCTCTATCTTGGTTTGATCTTCATGATGACCGTATTGTCTGCGCCGGAAGGGATCTGCGGCCTGATTGCAAAGCACCGACGCGCATTTGCGCCGAGAGTGCTGGCTAGAACATTCCCTGCGGCCGCAATTCTCGCGATCGGCGCGCTTTTGATCGGCACTGGATCTGTCGTGCTGGTCGAATTGAGTTGGCGCATTGCCGGCCTTACCGATGACAAGACGCTTCACATGGCCAGCCTCGTGCTTCATCCATCCCAGCTTCGCAGCTGGGCGTTCGGGACCGTGCTGACGTTGTGCGGCCTGCTGCTCATCCGTCACTTTCGATCGGTCATAGCGAGCCGTTTCGCCGCGCCAGTCATGGGCGAGAAAGGTGCCGCGAGATGACGCCGGTGCTACGTCTGGACAACGTCCGAAAAAGCTTCGGGCCCGTAGAGATCATGCGGGGAGCGACACTTGAGGTCGAGCCGGGCGAAATACATGCGATCATCGGACCGAATGGCGCGGGAAAGTCGACCCTGTTCAATCTCATCAGCGGACGTCTGTCCGTCTCGTCGGGAACGATCGAGTTCAAGGGAGAGAATCTCGAAGGACTGAAGCCATTCGAGATCTTCAGACGGGGATTGAGCAGAAGCTTCCAGGTCTCGAATATTTGTCCGCGGTTGTCGGTATTCGAGAACGTGCGATGCGCGCTGCTTTGGCGCTACGGTTGGCGCTATACGTTCTGGAGGAGCATTGACGGGCTTCCTGACGTCAATCAACGGGCAGAGGATGTCATAGAGGAGATCGGCCTGTGCATGCGGGCAGCCGAGCCGGCGGCGGTCCTCACCTACGCCGAGCAGCGTGCTCTCGAGATTGGCGTTACGATCGCTTCGGGTGCGGATCTCATCCTTCTCGACGAGCCGACGGCGGGAATGAGCGCACAGGAAGCCGAGCAAGCGGTGGCGCTGATTCGGCGCGTCAGCGAGAGACGCTCGCTGGTGCTGATCGAGCACGACATGAATGTGGTGTTCGACCTGGCGGATCGAATTTCCGTGCTCGTATACGGTCGCATCATCGCGACGGGGCGGCCAGAGGAGATCAGGAACGATCCCGCGGTAAAGGAAGCCTACCTTGGGACGACCCATTGATGCTTACGGTCAGGCAACTTAACGCCTTCTACGGCAAGAGTCACATCCTACGGGGCGTGGATCTCGACCTCGAGAAAGGCGAGATCGTTGCGATGTTGGGGCGGAATGGCGTAGGCCGTTCGACCACACTGAAGGCGATCATGGGGTTGGTTCACAGAACCGGCTCAGTCAGGTTCGACGGCAAAGAGACGGTCGGCTACCAGCCGTTTTCGATCGCTCGGTTGGGCCTGGGGTTTGTACCGGAAGATCGGGCGATCTTTTCGAACCTGACTGTCGCACAAAATCTTTTGCTGGGCCTGAAGTCGGGAAGGCCGTCAGAGCGCTGGACACTCGATGATACTTGGCAGGTCTTCCCTCGTCTGAAGGAGCGTGAAGATACGCCGGCCGGAGTCCTCTCTGGCGGTGAGCAGCAGATGCTTGCGATCTGTCGTACTCTCATGGGAGGACCGCAGGCGATCATGATCGATGAGCCGACGGAAGGACTCTCTCCTCAGATGGTGGAGCGGGTCGGCGAAATTCTTCTGCGGATCGCGCAACGTGGGATTTCGATATTGCTCGTCGAGCAAAAGCTTGCGATCGCGCTTCGCATTTCACAAAGAGTCTACGTCATGGGGCAGGGGCGGATCGTTTTCAGCGGCTCAGTTGGCGAGTTCGCAAGAGACGGTAACGTTGCCAAGCAGTGGCTCGAGGTATGACATCGGCCGCATTGGGTCAGCGAGACATTCGTGTCTGCGACCTTCCCGTTCGATTCACGAGCAGCAAGGAAGCAGATGAATCAAGCCTCGGAAGAGGGGAGCGTAAAGATCGAAGCTCGCGGGCAGATTCTGCTCATCGCTATCGATCGTCCCAGGAAGCTGAACGGCTTCTCCGCGAAAATGTTGACCGAATTGGCACAGGCTTACGAGCGTCTGGAGAAAGATCCATCGATGTTCTGTGGCCTGCTCTACGCCGAGGGAGCAAACTTCACCTCGGGCATCGATCTGGCGAAGTTCGTGGACAAGATGGCGCGCGGACAACGCGCGTTGCCGTTTCCCGAGGGAAAGATCGATCCATGCAGCCTCAGGCGTCCGTTCCGGACCACCCCGTTGGTCGTGGCCGTGCAGGGGATCTGCTTCACGATCGGCATCGAATTGATGTTGGCCGCCGATGTCGTCGTCGCGGCTGACGACTGCCGCTTCGCCCAGTTGGAGGTGAAGCGGGGGATCATGACGGCTGGCGGCCCGACGATTCGGATGGTCGAGCGCGCCGGCTGGGGCAATGCCATGCGATACCTGTTGACCGGCGACGAGTTCGACGCCGCGACCGCGTTCAGGCTTGGTCTGGTTCAAGAGGTGGTACCAGCCGGGACCCAGTTCGATCGCGCCTTGAACATAGCCGAAAGGAGCGCCGCCCAGGCTCCCTTGGCCGTATCCGCCACCATTGAAAACGCCCGCACGGCCGTCGAGCTCGGACCGGAGGCCGCGGTCGCACAGATCATCCCCACCCAGCAGAGGCTGCTCGCTTCAGAGGATGCGAAAGAGGGGGTGAGAAGCTTCGTGGAACGTAGGGTGGCAAAGTTCGTCGGCAAATAGTCGAGCAGTTTGGTTGTCTCAGGAGGGCATATGGGCGAGTTCATAAAGACCGAAACGGCGGGGCGGACCCTGACCGTTACCATGCAGCGTCCCGACGTCATGAACGCATTGCATGCGCCCGCATGCCGCGAGCTTTCGGCGGTCTTGGACGCTTTTCAGGCCGACCCGGATCTTTGGATCGGCATAATCACAGGTGCCGGAGACCGCGCGTTCTGCGCCGGTCATGACCTGGCGGAAGGCTTCGATGACCCGATGCCACCTACCGGCTGGGCCGGCATGGCCGAACGGAACGATATCACAAAACCGCTCATCGCGGCCGTGAACGGCCTCGCCTTCGGCGGCGGCTTCGAGGTCGCGCTGTGCTGCGACGTCGTGGTGGCAGATGAGCGCGCGATCTTCAGCATGAGCGAGCCGCGTGTCGGCTTTGTTGCGCTCGGCGGAGGCGTTCAGCGGCTCGCAACCCGGCTTCCGAAGTCGATCGCCATGGAACTGCTTCTCACCGGTCGTCGCATGACCGCAGAGGAAGCCCTGGGCTGGGGTATCGTTTCACGCGTCACGGCGGCCGGAGAGGTCATGGCTACAGCGAACCGTCTCGCCGAGGAGATGCTCAAGTGCTCCCCCTTGGCCTTGCGCTACACCAAGGAGCTCGCATACGAGCCGATGGATGGAAGCGAAGCTACCGCTCGGATCGCAGCCGGCCGAAAGCGGGTAGGGCCCGCATTGCGGGGCCTGGAAGATACCAAGGAGGGAATCGGGGCTTTCCTTGAAAAGCGCTCGCCGATCTGGCGCGGTCGTTGAACGGATCGCCCATCGCAACCTTCAGTTATCCTTTGAGGTGCAAGAGTTTGAGGTGCAAGAGGGAGCCGGAGACTGCAATGGCGCAGGCACGCAGTGTGGGGCGATGTCCGGGATCCGGCGATCAAGACAGGTCGCCCCTATTGAGGGGCTCGGCCGAGCTTTTACTGAGACCAACTTGTCCGCAACGGCGCGAGTTCCGGAGCCCGGAAATCGGCAGCTCGACTAGGCGGCCGCCTTACCTCGACGGGACAGCACGGTGAGTTCTCGCGAACCGTCGACGTCGGCTTTACGCTCGCCGGTTTCCGTTTCAAGGCGTTCGAAGTATTGCTCGAGTAGCTTCCGGCAGTGGGCCTGGCTCCTTTTGTCGGGCTGAAGTATCTGCCGCACCATGAGGCCATGTGCAAAGATAAGGAGCTGCTCGGCCGTATCTGCCGGGTCGAGCTGCTCCGGCAGTTCATTGCTCTTGACGGCCTCCTTTACCAGCTTTGTCCAGAACGCCTGCTGCTTCTTGAACCAATGGACCTGATGGTTGCGGAGCTCCTCGTTCCTCGAACCGTAAACCGTGTAGTTCATCCAGAACCGCCAGAAACGGTCGTTCGGCTCGTGCAGAATATACCCGAAGGCAAATCCCTTCAGCCGTTCAAGCGGCGTGTGCGAAGAGTCCGCATCCGGGAGTGTCTTCTGATAGGCCGCCTGGAGCGCTTCCATGACCAGCCTTTCCTTATTGCGGAAATGATAGTTGATCGTCCCGGTGCTGACTTTCGCCCTCGTCGCGATCTGCCGCATGCTGGCTGCATCGATGCCGAATTCGGAAACGACCTTGTAGACGGTCGTCAGCAGATCGGCTTGCCGGGCGATTCTGCCTGGACGCTTCTGCGGTTTTTTTGCCGTTTTGGCCATGATGTTCCTTCCGCCCGGGAATCCGGCGATTCAAGACCTTTTCACTAGAAAACAGCCGGGACGCAATTGCAAGCCGATGCCTCCGGCAATTGGCGCCTTATCCAGCTCCGGCGCCTTGCCGAGGAGGCCGCGGGGGGCGACGGATATGCGTGCGGGGGGCGATCCGAAGGGCCTCGCCGCATGAACGCGAATGGCTCCGTTGCATTTCGCACGGTCGTGCAAATTATGCTTGCCCTGAGGTGCGTCCTTGGCCTATGGAGGATCAAGCCCACGAGGGTAGGACCGGAGGATGAAGGTGCGTCACATTTCGCGCCGGCACATGTTGAGAGGGGCTTGTTCGCTTGCGGCGACGGCGTCTTGGGGCATCACCCAGGTTCAGGCTGGGCGTCAAGAAGTGGGCGTTACCGCCACCGAGATCAAGCTCGGTACGACCGGCGCTTATAGCGGTCCGGTCTCGAGCGCGGCGGTCTACAGCGAGGCACAAACGGCATACTTCCGCATGGTCAACGAGCGCGGAGGAATCAACGGGCGAATGATCAACCTGATCTCGCTCGACAATGCATTCAGTCCGGCTAAAGCGCTCGAGCAGACGAGGCGGCTTGTCGAATCCGACGAGGTGTTTGCGATTGCCGGATCGTTCGGGTCAGCTCCCGGTTTGGCAGTCCAGAAGTATCTCAATTCGAAGCGCGTTCCGAATCTGTTTCTCACCTCCGGCATCGAGAAGTTCAACGATCCGAAGAACTATCCGTGGATCGTACCATTCTATCCGCTGTACGTGGCCCAGGGAAAAGCTTTCGGCAGGTACGTGCTCGAACAGAAGCCGTCGGCGAAGATAGCTCTTCATTACTCCAACGACGATCTGGGCCGGGACTTCGTCAAGGGCATCAGGGCCAGTCTGGGCGATCGGGCTCAGACGATGATCGTCAAGGAGTTGTCCCACGAGCTCAGCGAGCCCACGATCGAAAGTCAGATTGTCGAGCTGAAGGCGTCCGGAGCCGACGTCCTCGTGCAGATCACCCAATCGAAGTTTGCGGCGCAGGGGATCCGAAAGGCGGCTGCGCTGGATTGGCGGCCACTTTACGTCATAGCGGGGAACGCGAGCTCGATTGGTACAACGCTTGTTCCGGCTGGATTAGACAACTCCATCGGCCTCATCACTGCGCGCTGGGAGCGCAATGTCACGGATCCCGCCGAAGCCGACACGCCCGCGGTGAAGGACTACATCGAGTTTGCCAGGAAGTATCTTCCGAACGTCGCTCTCGAGAATACCACCACGGTTCCTGGCTACAACAATGCCTACATGATCGAGCAGGTACTCAAGCGATGCGACGACGAACTCACGCGGGAAAACCTGCTGAAGCAGGCGACGACCATTCGCGGCATCGTGCCTCCGCTCTTCGTCGACGGGATCGAAGTATCCATTAGCCCGACCGACTACCGTGCGATTCACAATCTTCAGCTTGCCAGATTCGATGGACGAACATGGGTTCCGATCTCGAAGCCCGTCGCGCTCGACGATCTCTAAGAATGTCCTGAACCTTCGATCAAGAATACCTCAAGGAGCGCACAGCGTGATCACGTTTGAATTGTCAGAAGAGCAGCAGATCGCGCAATCGACGCTTCGCGAGTTCGGGCAGAATGTCCTGCGTCCGATGGCGCGAAAGGCGGATGACGACGCAAAGATCGGGCGAGACGTGCTCGATACACTTTGGTCGACCGAAATCGTGCAGGCGCAGGCTGCGGAAGAGGGGCGCTCGCCTGTCCTGAATGCCATCCTGCTCGAGGAGCTTGCCGCGGGGGACGCGACTTTGGCGCTGGCGCTCGCGGCGCCGATGGGATTCGTCCAAGCGATTGTGGACCAGGGCTCCTCGAAGCAGCGCGAGGCGATCGTCAAGGAATTCGCAGGTCCGGCGTACAAGGCCGCGGCCGTGCTGGTAATGGAGCCTTCGTTCGACGCCGACGTCTCTCGTCTGCGGACCCGGGCCCCCAAGGCCGGTGACGACTACGTGCTCGAGGGGACGAAGGCGTTTGTGCCGCTTGCGGCCGAATGTTCACATTTTCTCGTGGTCGCAGAAAGCGGAGAAAGCCTCGACGCGTTCATCGTGCCGCGCGGCTCGAAGGGAGTGCGGGTGCAGGATCCGAAGGGAACGCTCGGCCTCGTCGGCCTGGGGCTCGCAGAGGTCCATTTTGAGGGCGTCAGGGTGCCTGCTTCCATGCGCCTGGGTGAACATAACGGCTGTGACGTTCAGAAGATCATCGATGCCGGAAGAGTGGGGCTGTCTGCCATCGCCACGGGTCTTGGCCGCAGCGTCCTCGAATATGTCATTCCCTATACCAAGGATCGCGTCGTCCACGGCACGGCGCTGGCGCGTAAGCAGGCCATCGCCTTTCGAATCGCCGACATGCACATCGAGGTCGAGGCCATGCGCTGGATGAGCTGGTATGCCGCCTGGCAGTTGGAGACGTCGCAAAATGCAACGCGATCGGCTCAACTTGCCTACACCTATGCGGCGGAGCAGGTGCTCGGCATCGCGGACGAGGGGGTGCAGGCGTTCGGCGGCCACGGCTTCGTTAGGGCTCATCCGATCGAGATGTGGTATCGCAACGCGCGCTCACTTTCGGTTCTTGAAGGTATTGCCGGCGTTTGAGAGGAGACGGGACATGGTGGATTTCAGCCTTACTGACGCCGACAAGAAGATTGCCGCTCTCGCCAGAGACGAGGCCGAGATCGGTCGTACGTATTCGCGGTACTACGACAAGCACGAGGACGAAATCGAGCCCAAGGTTTTCGCCGAGGTGAAGGATCGTCCCGATCCGCTCGAGATGCTCGACGCTATCGAGGCCGAGACGAGCGGCAGGGTGATCGTCGAGCACCTCGTCACGATGGAGACCGCTCGGGGCGACGTCAGGATGCGCAGGATCAAGAAGCACCTTGGCGACAAGATCGTTCGGTACGCGGGCAACGACGAGCAACGCAAGCTGTTCGGCAACAAGCTGTTGTCAATTGCTCTGACGGAGCCGGGGGCCGGATCGGATCCGTCGATGATCCGCGGCAGTGCCCGCTACGACGAGGCGACGGATGAGTGGATCCTCAACGCCGAGAAGATCTACTGTTCGGCCTTCGGAGCGTCCGATGGTGCCTTGGTTCTCGTGCGGGGACCAGAGAAGAACGGCGCGCGGCCGTTCATGGGCTTCGTCATCGAGAAAGGCATGAAGGGTCTCACCGAGCTCGGCCAGGTCAAGAAGATGGGTATCCGCAGCTGGGATACGGCCGATTTCGTGCTGCAAGACTGCCGGGTGCCGTCAATCAACAAGATCGACGTCGACTTCAAGAAGACGATGATCGTATTCAACGGAACGCGTCCGGGCGTTGCGGCGATGGGCCTCGCCGTCGCGGGATCTCTGCTTGAATTTACGCGGGAAAAGCTCCTCGGCAAGGAGCAGGTGCTGGATTATGCAAAAGGTATCAGGGCGCGCTCGGCGATCGAGGATCGACTGATCCGAATGGAGGCGCTCTATGAAGCGACTTCGCTGACAATCCTTCGATGCAAATGGCTGGAGCACGTCGGAGGGACCAACAACGGCGCCACGAAGGTCGAGGCGGCGATGTCGAAGGCGCTCGGCGGCAAGGCGGCCCGCAAGATCACGCAAGGATGCATGGAGCTGCTGGGGCCGGAAGGCCTGTCGGAAGAATATCTCGCCGAGAAGTGGTTCCGAGACGCGCGCATTTTCGACATCTTCGAAGGCGCCGGCGACGTCAACCGGCTCATCATTGCGCGGTCTCTTCTGAACTACTCCCAGAAGGAATTGAACTAGCAGGCAGACAGTTTCGTCTCGAAAGGACATCGTATGACGGACGTCGAAAGAAGGCGAGGCGGTCCTTGCGAAGGGCTGACCGTGCTGGATCTTTCCACGATGGTCTCTGGACCCATGGCAAGCCAGATATTCGCAGATCTGGGAGCAGATGTCGTCAAGGTCGAAGCGATCGGTGGCGACGTGATGCGGGCAGTCTTCCCGCACCACAGGGGTTTGGGCGCTTATTTCTCCCAGTATAACCGAAACAAACGCAGCATCGTGATCGATCTCAAGTCGGAGGAAGGCCGCCGGCTGGCAAAGCAGCTGGCGCTGCGCGCCGATCTCCTGATCGAGAACTTCCGCCCGGACGTGACGGATCGTCTTGGCCTGAGCCACAACCAGCTCAAGGCGGAGAATCCCGGTCTTGTGTATCTGTCGATCAAGGGCTTCGGGGAGGACGGTCCCTATCGCGATCAACCGGCGTACGATCAGGTCATTCAAGGTCTTGTCGGCTTCATGGGCATCCAGGGCGCCGGAGGAAGTCCGGAGCCGATACGCAATGCGGTCGCCGACAAGGTCTCGGCCATGTCAGCAGCGATGTCGGCCTTGGCGGCGCTCTGGGAACGCGAGAGGAACGGTGGCAAAGGCCAGAAGGTCGTCGTCAAGATGCTTGATGCCTGGGCCTCTTTCATCGCGCAAGAGCAGATGAAGAACCACACTTTCCTGGACTCCCGAGAAGCGCCGCCGCCACTGCGCCAGATCTACAGGGTCTTCGATACGCTGGACGGCAAGGTGATCGGATTGATCATCCAGGACGATCAGTTTCGCGGGATCTGCAGGGCTGTGAATCGGGCCGATCTGCTGAACGACCCTCGTTTCGCGAAGCCGGGAGATCGACTGAAGAACGTGGGTGAGCTCAATGACGAGCTGGCGCCGAGCATTGCTCGGATGACGTCTGCAGAGTTCCTGCAAGCGGCCCGCAAGAACGAGGTGCCCATGGCACCGGTGAACAGCTTGGAGCAGTTCTTCGAGGATCCGCAAGCGAAGCACAACGGAACGTTTCCGGTGTTCCAAGACGCCGAATTCGGCAGGATTCGAACGCTCGGCTTTTGTGCCGAGTTTGGTGAGACGCCGGTGACACTGGACGCGCGCGCGCCAAAAATCGGCGAGCACACCGACGAAATACTTCGAGGCATCGGCATCGCAGGCGAGGAAATACAGCGCCTGCGCGGAGCAGGCGTCGTGAGCTGAACCGAGGTCAGGCGTGCCGAACAGCGGAGCCAATCCGCCCGGCCGGGGGAGGTGCCATGGAAACGTTCGACGTCGTCGTGGTGGGGGCGGGACCGGTCGGGCTCACATTGGCCATCGATCTCAGCCGGCGAGGAGTGCGAACGCTCCTGGTCGAGCGGGATCCCGTGACCAAGCCATGGCCGAAAATGGACCGATCCAACGCCCGGACCATGGAATTCTATCGCCGCATGGGCATTGCGGATGAGGTCCGGAAGCTGGGATACCCGCCCGATGCGTCCATGGACGTGTTCATCGTTACGAGGTTGACCGACACTCCTCTCGCACACCTTCGCTATCCCAGTGTCGCGGAATGCAGAGCGAAGATCGCAAGCTGCGTGGATGGTTCTGAGCCGCTGGAGCCTTATCAACTCGTTTCTCAGAACAAGCTCGAGCCGCTGCTGAAGGAGGTCGCGGAGGCAACCCCAAACCTGACCGTCCGGTACGCGTGCGAACTGACGGATTTCGAACAGGACGAACGAGGTGTTTCGGCCCTGATGTCCCAGGACGGACTCAAACGGTCGGTGCGATGCTCGTACCTGGTCGGCTGCGACGGCGGCACGAGCACGGTGCGGAAGCGCCTGGGCATCAAGTTGGAGGGGCAGGGCGGCATCCGCGCCACTCGGCAGATCTTTTTCCGGTCGGAGCAGCTCTACGAGCTTATCCCGATAGGGAAGGGACGGCACTACTATGTCGCCGATCAGCAAGCCAGCGCATTCGTGGTTCAAGGCGATCGCAAGGAGTTCACTCTGAACTCCGCCGTACCCGAAGGAGCTGACATCGAGCAGGAGGTACGTAAGCGAGTCGGCTTCGAATTTGATTTCCACCTTATCAACGTCGCAAATTGGAAGCTGCATCTGCTGCTAGCCGAGCGCTATCGCGAGCGCCGGGTTCTTCTGGCTGGCGACGCCGTTCATTTGGTGATTCCGACGGGCGGGCTCGGAATGAACACCGGAGTAGGAGACGCGCTCGATCTCTCATGGAAGCTGGCAGGCACGATTGCGGGCTGGGGCGGTCCTGAACTTTTGGACAGCTACGAGTGGGAGCGCCGAAAGGTCGGAGCACGCAACGTCAAGGCTTCAGGTTGGGCTGCAGCCGGAATGGGCATGTGGCGCGCGCTTTGGCGCCCGGAGGTGAATCAGGATTCGCAGGCCGGTTCGCAATTGCGGGCTGAAATCGGACGGACGGCTGACCTGCACCATCGCCGTGTACACGAGATGGTTGGTGTCGAACTGGGGTATAGCTATCACGGCTCCAAGATCATCGTGTCGGAAGCGCACGACGATTCCGATTGGGATACGACCAGATATACACCCCATGCAAGACCCGGGGTGCGGCTGCCGCACATGTGGTTGAAGGACGGGCGCGCGGTACAGGACGTGATCGGAAGTGGTTACACGCTCCTAGACCTTTCGGGAGGTGCCGACGTTCGCGTCATAGAGCAATCCTTCTGCGAGCTCGGCGCCCCGCTCCAGATCCTCAGACTCGACGAGCCACGTCTTCGAGACGTCTACGAGCAACCACTCCTTCTTCTTCGCCCCGACATGCACGTGGCCTGGCGCGGCTCCTCATGTGATCAGGGGGCGGCCGGATTGGTGAGACTTGTGACCGGTCACGGGGATGCTGCGTACGGCGCGACAAAGCCTAGCACGCGGGAGATCGCAGAATGACGTGGTCGACCGACGTATTGGTCTGCGGAAGCGGCCTTGCCGGCCATTGTGCGGCATTGGCGGCCGCGGAATGCGGTGCCGAAGTGGTTCTGATCGAAAAGACGGCGTCTGCCGGCGGAAGCTCGGCACTGGCCGGGGGCGGGTTTGCCTTTGCCGGCACCGATCTGCAAGCCGCCCGCGGGATCGTGGACGGACCGGAAGCACTCAGGCGCGACATGAGCGAAGTCGGCGGCGGGAAGGCGGACCCCGCACTCATCGAGACCTACGTCGCCAGGCAACTCGAGACTTACGAATGGCTGCGCAGCAATGGCGTGGTGTTTTCGCTCGGGATCTCGTCGACCCCAGGAGCGGTCCCTCGCGTCCATAGTACGGCTCAGGGCGCAGCCATCAAGGCGCTTCACATGCGAGTGGAGGCCGAGAATCGCATCCAATATGTCGATCGAACCGCCGCTGGGCGGCTGATTACAGTAGATGGAGCAGTCGTCGGCGCGCTTGTGAACGTCGACGGTGCCCCAAAAGAGATCCACGCGCGCAAGGGTGTCATCCTGGCGACCGGCGGCTTTTCCCGCAGTGCCAGACTGATCGAAACCTATGCGCCGGGCCTTTCGGCTGCGTTCAAACTGGGGGGCACCGGAAACACGGGCGATGGCCTCCTGATGGCCGGTCGCGTCGGTGCCGGCCAAGCCGACATGGGCTATATCACCGCCACCTTCGGCGTTGCGGCAAGCCGTTTTCCGGACACCGAGCAGGGACCGGACGAGGACTCAGTTTTGCTGTTCCCGATCTACCGAGGCGCCATCATGGTGAACCGCGATGGCGTACGGTTCGCTGACGAATCGGCAAATTACAAGTCGCTAAGCGCGTCATGCGCTCGCCAACCCAACGGCATCGCATTTCAGTTGTTCGATTCGAAGGTCATCGCGCAGTCTGTCTCGACGTCGTCCATCAACAACTATGAGGGAGCGCTAAAAAGAGGATTGATACTGACTGCACTCGATCTCGACCAGCTCGGCAAAATGATCGGCGTGCCGGAGGGAGCGCTGCGGCAGACCGTTCTCAGATACAATCGCGACCTGCTCGATGGCGGAGTGGATCGCGATTTCGGAAGGCGCGCGCCGGCCTATGGCAGCGCGTCGCCGCTGTCCGGCATAGACTCGGCGCCGTTCTACGCGTTTCCTTGCGCGAATGCGATCACCGCCACCTATTGCGGTCTTACGGTCAATTCCCGGATGCAGGTTCTCGATGTATTCGGCGAGATCATTCCAGGTCTGTTTGCGGCCGGCGAAATTCTGGGAGGTTTTCACGGCAGATCGTATCTCAGTGGATCGGCCCTCGGCAAGGCGGCGATCTCGGGCAGGGTCGCAGGCGCGGCGGCTGGCGATCGGCCGAGGCCAGGCATGCCATCGAGACCCGATCCCGATCGCCATCTTGGTTCCGCTCGATGACAGCCGCACGATTTCCCTGGAAGGAGACAGTAGATGGGGACTGAGCATTCACCGACGGTCTTTGCCCCTCGATTTGCCGAAAAGGTTGTCGTCGTCACCGCGGCGGGAGGTGGGATCGGTGGAGCGACGGCGTTGCGGCTGGCGAGAGAAGGCGCGCAGGCGGTCGTGGCCATCGACGTGTTGCCCGCCGTTGATCGCATCGGGGCAATGATTGAAATCGCGGGCGCCTCGGCGGTCTGCATGAAAATCGATTGCACCGACGAGCATGCGGTCGCTGCCGCCTTCGATCGCATCTTGTCGCGATTCGGACGCGTGGATGTGCTCGTCAACGGCGTCGGCGGAGGGGGTGGCGGGCGAAACACGGAGTTCGTCGAATCCACATCGCAGACATGGCGAAAGATCGTCGATGTTACCCTTCTCAGCACGATGCTCTGCACTCGCCAGGTCGTTCAGGGAATGCGGGACCGCAAGTACGGAAAGATCGTCAACGTCGCTTCGAGCATCGCGCTTGTGCCAACGCCCAAGATGGTTGAGTACGCGTCCGCAAAAGCGGGCGTCATCGGCTTCACGCGGAGCCTGGCCGTGGAATTGGCGCCCTTTGGAGTAAACGTGAATGCGGTGTCACCGGGTCCGATCAAAACGGCGGCCACGGATTCGCTGCCACCCGATGTGCTTGGGCGAAGCGTGAATGCGGTGCCGATGGGGCGGATCGGTCTGCCTGAGGAGATCGCCAGCGCGATCGCCTATCTTGCGAGCGACGAAGCTGCCTACGTGACCGGCCAAAATCTGGCCGTGAACGGCGGTCGCGCGCTGAACTGAGGACAGCAGGCATGGACAAGCTGCAGGGAAAGGTCGCCATAGTGACCGGCGGAGCGGGCGGGATCGGGAGGGCCTACGCGTTGCGCCTGGCGCTCCTGGGAGCCGACGTGGCCATCGTCGATGTCGATCTCGACGTCGCCTCGAAGCACGGAGAGAAGCTCTCCGCCGAGAGTGTGATGGAGGAAGTCAAACGCCTTGGCGGTAGAAGCATCGGAATCCAGGCCGATCTCTCACAACGGGACGCTGCGCGGAGCGCGGTCAATACGGTGTTTGAGCAGATGGGGCAAATAGACATACTGGTCAACAACGCAGGGGGGGCGATTACTCCGATTGATCGAAGTCGGGCTTCCGAGAGCCCGTTGGAGGACACTGAGAAGCTCTTTGCAGCCAACTTCTACAGCATGGTCCATTGCTGCCAGGCGGCTGTCCCGGTGATGCGCGGACGGGGCGGGGCCATCGTGAATGTCGCCACCAACGGCGTTGATAGAACGCCCTCGAGCGGTCGTTTGGCGATGTACAATAGCGCCAAGGCCGCGGTTATCCGATACACGCAAACGCTCGCGGTCGAGCTCGGACCGGAAGGCATCCGCGTCAACTGCATCTCGCCTGGGATCATCGAAAGCGCGCGCATCAAGGCGCAAGCCGCGGCCCGCAATTTGGGAACGAAAGCCCATGCTGATCTGACGCCTATGCGCAGGCTGGGAACACCGGAAGATTGTGCCGGGGTCCTGGAGTTTCTTGTTACCGACCTGTCGCGATACGTCACCGGTGAATGCATTCGGGTCTCGGGGGGCGCTACCCTTGTCTCCGCGGTCTAGGCGCCGGCGGTGTCAGGCCTGGACTCGCCTTCCACCATCGATAGAAAGAAGATGACCTGCCATGGAAAGAACCACGCCGGCAAGGGCCGTTCCCGCCTCCACGGTCTTGCTGGTTCGCGATAGACCGGCTTTCGAGGTGCTGATGGTGACCCGGCACCAGCAGTCTACATTTGCTGCCGGCGCTCTGGTCTTCCCTGGCGGAAAGGTAGACCCCGAGGACGGCAATGACGGATGGGGAGAGACGGTCGATGGCTGGCACTCGGTGCCGGCTGATCAGCGTGCTCTGCGAATAGCCGCCATTCGTGAGGTGTTCGAGGAGACGGGCCTGCTCATGGCGCGAAGCTCGGCTTCTCGTGACTGCGCCGCTGAAACCGCAACGACCGCGCGCCGCGAAATCCGCCAGGGTCACCTTGATTTTCTGACCTTTGCCCGTAGCGCCGGGATCGTCTTTGACGCGAAATAGCTCGTGCCGTTCTCCCATTGGATAACGCCCGAAGCGATGCCGAAGCGGTTCGATACCCACTTCTATCTGATTGCCGTCGCTTCGGAACAACAGGCCGTTTCCGATGGTCTTGAGATCACAAATGCGGAGTGGATCGCGCCTGCTGAGGCGTTGCGGCTCGGCCGGGCCAGAGAGCGGATTGTCGGCTTTCCGACCCGTCTTAACCTTCAGTTGCTGGCGGAGAGCCGCAGTGTCAACGAAGCGCTATCGCGCGCTCAGCAACGGCCCGTCGTCACGGTCCAATCCAGGATCGAGCAGCGCCCCGGGGGCAGGGTGCTCACCATTCCCCAAGATGCTGGATATGGGTCAGTGGAAGAGCCCCTCTCGGAAGTGGCAGCCAGAGATCACGCCAGTGTCAGTGTGCCTCATCGTTCCTAACTGAGGCCTGAAGGCCGCTGGTGGGACTTCTGAAGTCAGCCAATCCGAGATTCGCTTTCTTCATCGCGCGGTCAATCGGTCGAGGATCTGGCGGGAGCCGCGTGGCAGGAGGAAGATCACCAGGAACAGCAACACGCCGAACACTGCGCCGGAAAGGCCCTTGGAGATGCTCTCGGCCATGTTCGGCACGAAGATGATGAAGGCCGCGCCGACGAACGAGCCGGGCAGCCAGCCGACGCCGCCGACGACCATGCCGAGGAACAGCGAGATCGCCAGCGTGATGGTGTAGCTGTCGGGCGCCACGAACTGCACCGCGATGGCGCCGAGCGAGCCGGCGACGCCGGTGATGCCGGCGGACACCCCGAAGGCCAGCGTCTTGTACAGTGCGACGTCGACGCCCATCGAGGAGGCCGCGATCTCGTTGTCGCGGATCGCCATGAAGGCGCGGCCCGAGCGGGAGCGCAGCAGGTTCACCGAGAAGATGTAGATCGCGAGCGTCACGGCGAGCGTGAAGTAGTACAGCCACATGTCCTGCGACATCGGCAGACCGAACGGCGCGTCGGGCTTGGTGACGACGAGGCCCTGCACGCCGCCGGTCCAGTGCTCGAGGAAGTTCAGCTTCAGCAGCTGCGGCATCGCGGTCGCGAGGGCGAAGGTCGCAAGCGCGAGATAGATGCCCGACAACCGCAGCGCCGGTTTGCCGAACAGATACCCGAAGCCGAAGCAGATCGCGGCGGAAACCGGAATGGTCAGCGCGTAGTTGACGTTGAAGTGCTCCATCAGCACCGCGGAGGTATAGGCGCCGACGGCGTAGAACGCGCTCTGGCCCAGCGAAAACTGGCCGGAACCGCCGGTCAGGATGTTCAACGCCAGCACGGCGAGTCCATAGATCAGGAGCATCGTCATCTGGAAAATGATGAAGTTCTTGACGAACATCGGAACGAGCAACAGCACCGCCAGCACCAGGAGCGAGGTGCCCGTGCCGAGCGTCATGGCTCGCTTCGGAACCGCCTCGACCGCCTGGTGGCCTTCTGCAACGACTTCTTCTGCAGCGCTCATGATCAAACTCGCTTGACGATTTGCCGGCCGAACAGGCCAGCGGGTTTGACGACCAGGACGGAGATGATCAGCGCGAGCGCGATCGGGAGTTTCAGCTCGTTGCCGACGCCGGGGATGTAGGTGCCGGCGAGGTTCTCGAAGACGCCGACCAGGAAGCCGCCGACCACGGCGCCGAACGGGCTCGACAATCCGCCGAGCACCGCGGCGGCAAAGCCGTAGATCAGCACGCCGCCCATCATGTTGGGCTCGAGGAACACCACCGGTGCGATCAGCATGCCGGCGATCGATCCGATGGCGGTCGCCATGCCCCAGCCGAGCGCGATCATCCAGCTCGTGTTGATGCCGACGAGGCGGGCCGATTCAGGCACCGAGGCGGCTGCGCGCATCGCAAGACCGATCCGCGTGTACTGGAAGAAGAAATAGAGGCCGAGCAGCAGCAGCACGGTGACGCCGATCATGCCGGCCTGGTGGGTCGAGATCAGCTGGCTGCCCAGGAACGGCGAGGAGCCGAACGGGGTCGGATACTGCTTGATGGTGAAGTCCCAGATCAGGCCGGCCGAGGAGTTGATGATCGCGAACAGCGCGATGAAGCCGGCGACGTTGGTCAGCACCGGCGCTTTCGCAAGCGGCTTGAACAGGATGCGCTCGATCGCGATGCCGGCGACGAAGGAGAATGCCAGCGTGATCACGAAGGCGGCCCAGTAGGACACGCCCCATTGCATCAACTGCCAGGATATGAAGGTCGAGAACATCGCCATCTCGCCTTGCGCGAAGTTGAGATGGTCGATGGCCTGGTAGATCATGACCACGGCGAGCGCCATGCAGGCATAGATCGCGCCCGTGGCGATCCCAGCCAGGACCTGGTTGGTGAACAGCTCCATTGTCCCGGCTCCCTCAGTAACCTAGATAGGATTTGCGGATTTCTTCGTTGTTCGCGATGTCCTTGGCGTTGCCCGACATCACGATGCGGCCGGTCTCGATCACATAGGCCTGGTCGGCGAGCTCCAGCGCGAGCTGGGCGTTTTGCTCGACCACCAGGATCGACACCTTGTCCTCGCGATTGATCTTGCCGAGGATGCCGAACAGGTCGCGCACCACCAGCGGCGCGAGTCCGAAGGACGGCTCGTCCAGCAGCATCAGCCGCGGCCGCAGCATCAGGGCGCGGGCGACCGCGAGCATCTGCTGCTCGCCGCCGGAGAGCGTGCCGGCCTGCTGGGTGTGGCGCTGCTTCAGCACCGGGAAATGCGCATACATGCGCTCGATGTCGGAGACGATGCCGGCGCTGTCCTTGCGGGTGATGGCCCCTAACTGGAGGTTCTCCTCCACCGTCATGGTGGTGAAGGTGCCGCGGCCCTGCGGCACGTGGGCGATGCCGAACCGCACGATGCTCTCGGTGGAGCGGTTGTTCAGCGGCTTGCCGTCGAACTCGATGCCGCCGGTCGAGCGCACCATGTTGCAGATCGCGCGCAGCGTGGTGGTCTTGCCGGCGCCGTTGGCGCCCAACAGCGCCGTCAGGGAGCCTTCGTTAAGGGAGAAGGACAGGCCGTGGAGCGCCTGGACCTGACCGTAATAGGCGCGCAGGTCCTTGACGTTGAGCAGTGTCGTCATTGGTCCTTGCTCCCGAGATAGGCCTTGATGACGTCGGGGTCCGCCTGTACCTGGGCGGGCGTGCCTTCTGCGAGCTTCTTGCCGAAATTCAGCGCGACGACGTGGTCGGCGATCGACATCACGAGGCCCATGTGGTGCTCGACCAGCAGCACGGTCATGTGGCGCTCGTCGCGGATGCGGCGGATGAGGTCGCCGAGCACGTAAACTTCCTCGTGATTGAGGCCGCCGGCGGGCTCGTCGAGCAGCAGGATCTTCGGATCGGCCGCGAGCGCGCGCGCCAGCTCGACGCGCTTCTGCGTGCCGAACGGCAGGCCGGAGACGCTGGTATGGGCGACGTCCTCGAGGTCAAGATAGGCGAGGATCTCGTGCACCTTCCTGTTGACGTCGGTCTCGCTGCGGCGGATCCAGGCAAGCTTCAGGGAGTCGCTGATGATGTCGCTGGAGGTCTTCGAATGGGCGCCGACGCGGACGTTGTCCATCACCGACAGGTTCGGAAACAGCGCCACGTTCTGGAAGGTGCGGCCGATGCCGATTTCCGCGATCCGGTGCGGCGGCCGCGTCAGGATGCTGGCGCCTTCCATCAGGATGTCGCCGGACGACGGCTGATAGAGCCGGGACAGACAGTTGAAAAGCGTCGTCTTGCCGGCGCCGTTGGGGCCGATGAGCCCAAGGATCTGGCCCTTGTGCATGTCAAAGGACACGCCGTTGAGCGCGACGATGCCGCCAAAGATGACGTTGACTTGGCGTACCGCGAGGAGCGGAATTCTATCGTCGACGATCGAGATTTCCTTGGACCGCCAATGCATGGAGCTCCCCTTGGATCACAGGCTGTGCCCGGATAGTCGCTAATATCGGAATGACTAAACAGGCGTCCTTTCTGATCCTCGTAGCTGAGCCTAAAAAATCGCACAAGTGTGCAAATTGAATTTTGTGCCTGGCTGTGAGGGATTTGCGGGGAAAAAGGCGTGCTGCGGCAAAAGAGCCCAGGAGCGAAAACTCGCCCTGGGTCTTCAGATGCGAACCGAGATCAGACCGCGCGGCGCCGCGAAGCGTCGCTGTTCACCAGATCGAGCGCCACGTCGACGATCATGTCCTCCTGACCGCCCACCATGCGCCGTCGGCCAAGTTCGAGCAGAATCTCGCGTGAGTCCACGCCGTAGCGTTGCGCGGCCCGTTCGGCATGCCTGAGGAAGGACGAGTAGACGCCAGCAAAGCCGAGGGAAAGCGTCTCCCGATCGACCCGGACCGCGCGATCCTGAAGGGGGCGGATGAGGTCGTCGGCTGCGTCCATCAACTTGAACAGGTTGGCGCCATGGTTGAGGCCGAGCCTGTCCGCCACGGCGACGAACACCTCGATTGGGGTATTGCCGGCACCGGCCCCCATTCCGGCGAGCGAGCCGTCCACGCGCACAGCCCCCTGGTCGACGGCAGCGAGCGAGTTTGCCACGCTGAGCGAGAGGTTTTCATGAGCGTGAATACCGACCTCTGTCTCGGGTTTCAGCGCACGCCGTAACGCTTGGACCCGAGCAGCCGCGTCATTCACGAGCAGGGCGCCTGCGGAGTCAGTGACGTAGACGCAGTGGGCACCATAGGACTCCATCAGTTTCGCCTGCTCGGCCAGTGATTCCGGCGGAATCATATGCGCCATCATGAGAAAGCCGGCGACGTCTAGTCCGAGATCCCGCGCAGCCGCGATGTGCTGCTTGGCGACGTCCGCTTCTGTGCAATGTGTCGCAATACGAACCGAGCGGACGCCTGCCTTGGCCGCCGTCCGGAGATCATGAATCGTTCCGATCCCGGGGATCAGCAACGTCGTCAGTGTGGCATGCTTGAGGACCGAGGCCGCAGCTTCGATCCACTGGAGATCAGAATGTTTTCCGAAGCCGTAGTTGAACGAGGAGCCCTCTAGGCCGTCACCGTGAGCGACTTCCACGGCGTCCACCCTGGCTGCTTCCAGCGCGCCGGCGATGCTTCTGACCTGATCGATGGTGTATTGGTGACGGATGGCGTGCATACCGTCACGAAGCGTGACATCCTGAATATACAGGCGGGGCTTCATGCCACTTTCTCCATTGTCGCTTGCGACGCGAGGCGTTCGGCAGTCGCGAGAGCTGCCGAAGTCATGATGTCGAGATTGCCAGCGTAAGTCGGCAGATAGTGGCCTGCTCCCTCGACTTCGAGGAAGATGCTGACTTTGGTCAAATGCTTCGCCGTTGAGCCGGGGAAGGTCTCTACAGGGTCGAACTGGACGTCCTGCTTCAGTCGGTATCCCGGGGCGTATCCCTGAACCCGCTCAACCATCTCGTGGATCGACGAGCGGATCGATGCGGTGTCATCGGTCTCAGTCAGACAATAAACCGTGTCGCGCATCACCAGCGGTGGCTCTGCGGGATTGAGAACGATAATCGCTTTGCCGCGTTTGGCGCCGCCAACCGACTCGATCGCCCTGGCGGTGGTTTCGGTGAATTCGTCGATATTCGCTCTCGTTCCCGGTCCCGCCGAGAGCGATGCAATCGAAGCAACGATCTCGGCATAGGGGACAGGCGCAACCCGGCTCACGGCGGCGACCATGGGGATGGTCGCCTGACCGCCGCATGTGACCATGTTCAGGTTCGGTTCCCTCAACACCTTATCGAGGTTCACAGGAGGAATGACATACGGACCGACCGCCGCCGGCGTGAGGTCAAGCACGAGCTTTCCGTCCTTCTTGAGCTCCGCAGCATGGACTTCGTGAGCCTTGGCAGAAGTCGCGTCGAAAACCAGACCGACATTTGCATAGATGTCGGACTTCTGAAGTCCCTTCAGGCCTTCATGTGTCGTGAATATTCCGAGGCGCTGAGCTCTCGCTAACCCGTCCGAGGATGGATCGACGCCCACCATCGCAGCCATTTCAAGCGCTTTTCCGTACCGCATCACCTTGATCATCAGGTCGGTGCCGATGTTTCCCGAACCTATGATGGCGACCTTCATTTTGGCCATTTATGATCCTTTCGAAGAGCAAAGATGTTGGTCGACGGTCAGGCGAAGCGGACTTTTACGGAGCCGAGATCCGAAATTCGCGCCTCGTACTCTTCGCCCACCGTGGCGCTCACCATCGGTCCCAGCGCTCCAGTCAAGATGACGTCGCCCGCGCGCAGGTGATCGCCGTCTTCATTCGCAGCCAGCCGGCGCACGAGCCAGAGAGCCGCCTTCAGCGGATGTCCCAGGCAGGCAGCCCCGGATCCGACCGAAACAACGTTGCCGTTCTTCGTCATGACCATTCCGCAAGTGAGAAGATCGAGGTCCGTAAGCCGCCTGATCGAGTTGCCGAGCGCGAAACGGGCGCTGGAGCCGTTGTCGGCGATCGTATCCACGATACTGATCTTCCAGTCCTGGATACGACTGTCGACGATCTCGAGCGCGGGTGCGGCGAAGGCGACGGCGCGCATCAGTTCGGACATTGTCGTGTCCCGACGCTCAAGATCTCGCTCGAGAACAAGCGCAATTTCGGCTTCGATCCTGGGCTGAATGAGAGTCTTGGCCTCTAGGAAGCCGCCTTGCTCGACCTCCATGTCGACAAACAGGGCGCCGAAGTCCGGCTCGTTCACGCCTAGCTGTTGCTGAACTGCGCTCGACGTCAGCCCGATCTTGCGGCCGACAAGGCGGCCGCCGGCTGCGAGCCGCCTTGAAGTAAGCTCCGCCTGCACCTCATAGGCCGCGGCCACGTTTCCCTGTCCCAGTCGTGCGACGAGGGGGGGAATCTGCGTTCGCCGGCTTTCGGCTTGCTGCAGAGCGTCCGCCGCTTCCAGAACGCTGGCGTCCGTGGTTTTCGATGCGCTTTTCGACATTCTTACTGCCTTTCTGCTGCGGCCCTACTGGGCCATCAATGTCCTTCGGGACCGCCGAAGACCGCCGGCGCTCCGATGCAACTCTCAGCCTCAGCGGACGTCGCGGGCAGATAGACACTATCGACGGCTTCGAACTCGCTTTCAGACAAGTCGACGCGGGTCGCGAACATCATGGGATCGAAGTGCCCGCAGAGTACGGCTGGGTAACGCCACTCGGCACCGGCGAGGCACTTGTCGCCGCATCGGAGCTCGAAGCGCAGCGGATGCTTGCTCCCTGAGCCGCGGCCGCTCTGAAATCCGTCACCGATGCAGTAAGCCTCGAGCCAGATTTCTCCATTCCCTCGTCGTTGCAGCGACACTTCGATATCCAGAAGACCATAAGCGGCGTCAGCCTCGTCATCGGAGTAGAAGTAGGTGTGTGGTATACGCGCGTAGCGAGTTGGGCCCAGCGCCGCCTCGCTGGGTACCTCCGCGTCCGACCGGCCCGGGGTTCTGGGCGGGATACGGCCGAACAGGGCTAACTTCGGCTCGGAGCGGCATGTCTTCATCGATCGAAGTCCTTGAATGATACGCCTATCCGCTCGATCATAGGCCGAACAGCGCAGCGGTGTTCGCGGCGAAATCGACTTGAGGAAGGGCGGCTTGCGCGAAGGCCGCGGGTCTGGGCTGCCGGATCAGAAACGGGTAGTCGGAGCCGACGACGAGCCGATTTCTCCCCACGCGTGAGGCAAGATAGGACAAGGCCTCGTTGTCGTAGGTGATGGTGTCGTACCAGAAGCGTTTCACTGTCATCGCCGCAGCTTCGGGAAGATATTCCCTCAGGAGGCTGCCCGCCGAGCAGGCGAAATCGATTCTTGGAAAGATCCAGGCGGTGGCGCCTCCGCCGTGGCTGAGCAGCACCCGCAGTTTGGGAAATCGTTCAAAAATCCTGCCGCCGATCAGGGACACTGCCGCGTAGGCGGTTTCGAGGGGGAAGGCCGAGATGGCGGCGAATTCCCTCTTTCCGCCGATGCGCTCCAAGCCGGTCGGATGCAGCGGGTGGACGAACACGACCAGTCCGAGTTCTTCGGCCGCCGCATAGACCGGGTGCAATCGTTCGTCCCCCAGCGGGGTCCCGTTGATGTGAGTGCCGATCTCGATTCCAAGCAGGCCGTGCGAGCGGACATCGTGGAGCCGTCTTGCCGCAAGTTCGGCGTCCTGCATCGGTACCATTCCGATGCCGCGGAACCTGTCCGGTTTAGCGGAAATCATCCTGGCGATCTTCGCGTTCATGATGCCGCACAGATGGTCGGCTTCCTCGGTCGGAAGCCAATGCGAAAGCAATTCCGGCATCGGCGAAAGGACCTGGACGTCGACGCCGTCGTTCTGCATGTCCTTGATGCGTCGATCGACGTCCCAGGAGCGTGAATCGATCGCCCGGAAGACCTTGCCCCGGACCATCACCGCAGCGTCATCGTGCCCGCGGATCTCGATGCTTGGCCACGCCTCGCTCTTGGCCGCATCGGCCGGCAGGACGTCCGGGACAACGTGCGTATGGACGTCGATCTTTTGCATTCCCGCCCTCCGGGGGTCATCGAGCGGCCTGGAAGGAGCCTTGCTGCCTCCACACCAGTTACCGTGCGGTCAGACGGTTTTTCATTTCCCGTCTTTACATTCTGGTTGGACCGTCTATATGCATTTGTCAACGAGAATTTGAACGATCGTGCGAATAGCGCGATGCCAAGACCGGGAGGTCTTAATTGTCTGACGGTCAGCGATCCATAACAATCATCGGAGCGGGGCAAGCGGGTGGCCGGGCCGCGGAGGCTTTGCGCGCTGCACAATTCGCCGGGCCCATCACATTGATCGGGGGCGAAAGGCATCTGCCTTACGAGAGGCCACAGCTGTCAAAATCCATGTTGGTCGACGGAGCCGCTCCAAAGTTTATCCGGTCGTCTGAACAGTGGGCTGAAATCGACGTCGACCTCCAAGTCGGAGCGAATGCGGTCGCGTGCGATCCGGAACGTCGCGTTCTGGCGCTGCAGGATGGTCGGGAGTTTCGGTTCGACAAAGTTTTGCTGGCGACCGGTACGCGGCCGAGGCGCCTGACCACCTTGGAGGTTGGACCGGTTCCCGTCGCTTACCTCAGGGACATCGACGACTCGATCGCGTTGCGGAACAGGATGGCCGCAGGGGAGCGCGTGCTTCTTGTCGGAGGCGGGGTGATTGGCCTCGAGGTTGCTGCCGCTGCCGTGTCGCGCGGTTGCCCAGTCACCGTCGTCGAAGCGGCAGCGGACGTCTTTGCGCAGGTGGGATCGTCGACCATCAGCGCTTTTTTTCGGCGGCTGCACGCCGACCGGGGTGTGTCGTTCATTTTGGGAAAGACGGCGGTCGCCAATGTCGAAGGTGGAGTTCGATTATCGGACGATACGTTCTGCGCGGCAGATCTGATCCTGATCGGAATAGGGGTTGAGCCCTCGCTCGATCTGGCCCGCGCGCTCGGCTTGCCTTCCGAGTCCGGCATCCGGGTCGATTCTGCCGGCGCGACGGACATCCCGGGAATCTACGCAGCGGGAGACGTTGCGCTGCAGTGGAGCCGGTTCAACGAACGGTGGATGCGGATAGAGAACTGGGCGAACGCTCAGGATCAGGCTGCGGCCGTCGCCAAGTCAATGATCGGTCTGGAGCAATGTTACGAGCCGACGCCGTGGTTCTGGACGGACCAGTACGACGTGAACCTTCAGGTAGTTGGCACCTTGAACGGCGTCGAGGAGATCGTTCGCGGCAACACTGAGGGTCCCAAATTCTGCGTCATCGGTCTCCGCGACGGCGAGGTTGTCGGCGGCGCCACGATCAATTCGCCGAAGGACATGGCCGTACTTCGGCGATTGGTGAGTATGCGCAAGCGCCCATCACGGAGCGATCTCGAAAACCCGACCTTTGATCTCAAGCGAGCACTCGTATCCTGACTAAAGGAGAAAGACATGAACGCGACCGCCACTCCAAACGAGCCTGCCATTCTCGTCGATCAGTCGAAAAATATCTTCAAGGTGGCAAGAAGAAATTTTGTCGATCCGGAGATCCTCGCCGCCGAGAGGGAGCGGATCTTCGAGCGTAGCTGGCTGTATCTGGGACATGGCTCCGAAATCTCCAAGGCGGGCGATTTCGTTACCCGTAACGTCGCCGGCCGCGGTATCCTGTTCACACGCGATGCGAAGGGCGAGCCGCGCGCAATTCTCAACACATGCCCCCATCGTGGCATGCAGGTCTGCCGGGAAAAGAAGGGGAGCACAAAATCCTTCCAGTGCTTTTATCATGGCTGGATTTTCGGCCTTGACGGCAAGTTGCGGAGCCAGCCCGGCGAAGAGGGCTACAATGAGGACTTCAAGACGCGCGAAACCTCGCACATGACGCCGGTTCCGCGCTTCGAATCCTATCGCGATCTCTATTTCGTCTCGTTCGATCGCAACATCATGCCGCTTTCCGACTACTTGGCTGGCGCGAAAGAATACATCAATCTGATTTGCGATCAGACCAGTCGCAGCATGTCGATCACGCCGGGTACGCAAGAATATTCGATCAGGGCCAATTGGAAGCTCCTGACCGAGAACAGCGTCGATGGCTATCATGCGACGACGACGCATGCGTCCTATTTTGACTATCTCGGCGGAACGACGGGAGCGCCGATCGGCGATCCGGCCACCCGTCCTCCAGGATATGGCTACGACCTCGGAAACGGGCACGCCGTGATCGAGTATCCCGCGCCCTGGGGACGACCTGTTGCTCATTGGATCGCGGCCTGGGGCGAGAAGGGGCGTGCCGAGCTTGACAGCATCTTTGCTGAACTTGCTAGCCGGGTAGGACAGCAGCGGGCCACGCGCATCGCAAAGCTCAATCGCAACCTGTTCATCTTCCCCAATCTCGTCATCAACGACATCATGGCGGTCACCGTCAGGACCTACTATCCGTCGGCCCCTGACTACATGCAGGTCTCCTCGTGGTCTTTGGCCCCGCAGGGAGAGAGCGAATGGCTGAGCAAGTATCGTCTGCAGAACTTTCTCGAATTTCTCGGGCCCGGGGGATTCGCGACGCCTGACGACGCGGAAGCACTCGAGCATTGTCAGCGGGGCTTCTCCAATTTCAAGGATGTGCCCTGGAACGACATCTCGAAGGGAATGAATACCGACAGGCCGCTACATCGCGACGAGCTCCAGATGCGCGCGTTCTGGACGCAATGGAATCGGATGATGTTCCCGGCACCCGTTCCGCAGAAGTCATCGGTTGCAGCTTGAGGAGGAACGACAATGACAACCGAAGTGACCCGCGCGGATGTTGAGGATTTTCTCTTCCATGAAGCCGATCTGCTGGACCAGTGGCGGCTGCCGGAATGGCTCGAACTCTTCACGGAGGACGCCGAATACCAAGTTCCCTGCATGGATCTGCCGGCCGGCGCCAATCCTGACACCAGCTTGTTCTATATTGCGGATGACCGTTTTCGGCTCGGCGAGCGCGTCAAGCGCCTCATGAAGCGAACGGCTCACGTGGAGTTTCCTCACTCGAAGACACGTCACATCGTCGGAAACGTCCGCCTCAAGTCGCGTTCCGACCATGACATCGATGTTTCGGCCGTGTTCACGACCTATCGCAGCAAAGACGGGGTCACCGATCTCTATCTGGGCAGCAGCGCCTATCGACTGATGCCACATGATGGGAGCTTCAAGATCAAGAGCAAGCGATGTGTTCTGGATGCGGATGCGCTGCGGCCAGCCGGCCGCATCAGCATCGTGCTCTAAGCCCGACACATCAACTGGAGCAACCAATTGTCCCAAAAACTGGAAGGAATGGCGGCGATCGTGACGGGTGCCGCGCAGAACATCGGATTTGCGATTGCGGAGCGGCTACAGAGCGAAGGCGCAAGGCTGCTCATTGCAGATGTTGACGAGGCGGGCATTCGATCGGCGGCGGATCGCTTCGCAACGGCTGGTCGACCGAGGCCGGTGGCGTTCGCCGGCGATCTGTCGAAAGAAGCCATCGTCGAGTCAATGGTCGAATCGGCGTTGAAGAATCTGGGTACGATCGACATTCTGGTCAGCAACGCGGGCGGGGGAATTCTTCGTCCGTTTCTCGAACATACGCCAGAAACTCTGCGCACCACCGTCGACCGCAATCTTTGGACGGCGGTATGGAGTACCTACTACGCCCTGCCCGAGATGCGGAAGAAGAAATACGGCCGCGTCGTCAGCGTCGGCGCAGACTCCATCCGGAACGGTTTGTGGAACCACGCGGGGTACAATGCCGCGAAGGGCGGGGTTCATGGAATGACCACCGGCCTTGCCCGGGAGTTTGCTGCCGAGGGCATTACTTTCAACGTCGTGGCCCCTTGTATGGTGGCGACGGAGAACGTGAAGAAGGCCATGGCGAGCGCGCCAGAGTCGATGCGGAAATATCTCGACGTCATACCGATGGCCCGCCCTGCCGAGATGGAAGAGGTCGCATCCATGGTCGCGTACCTGGCCTCGCCGGAAGCGTCCTTCGTCACGGGCCAGGTCATCAGCGTCAACGGTGGGAGCACGATGCTATGAGTTCCGCCGAGACCGGCAATCGTGTGAAGATCTGTCAATCTGTCGAGTTGAACGAGGGAGACATCAAGGGCGTCGATCTGCCAGACGGTCAGCGGGTGGCCCTGTACAGGGTGGGCGAGACGATCTACGCCACTTCCGACACCTGCACGCATGGCGAGGCGTCACTTTCCGAGGAGGGCTTGCTTTCGGGCCACGTGGTCGAATGCAGTTGGCACTTCGGAACGTTCGATGTCCGGACGGGGGCCGCGTTGACGTCACCGTGCAGTATCGCGCTTAAGACCTTTCCAGTGGAAGTCGTCGATGGAGACGTCTATGTCTGCTATTGAGCGGAAGAAGCGTCAGGCGAGCCGATCCGGCGGGAAACGTACTCAGGCGGAGCGGTCGCAGGCCACTCAGAAGCTCATCCTGGATGCTGCGGTCCGCATCATGGCGCGCAAGGGAACGGCAGGGTTGAGGACGGGCGACGTGGCCAAAGAAGCCGGCGTCTCGGTCGGAGCTCAATTGCATCATTTTCCGACCAAGCGCAATCTGGTGGTTGCAGCCTTCCAGCACGTTAACGAGCGCTCCACCGAAATGAGCAACCAGCGCGCTCGGTTTGCCCGGCGTGCGCCGGATCCCGACGCCATCATCGCGGCGATCGTCGCGGACGCTTCGGATTTCTTCTTCGGCAAGGGGTTCTTTATCGAAATGGGTCTCGTTTTCGGCGAGGCCGACGGAGAGTTGCGGAAATTCGTCCGGAAATCGTCCCGGCGATCCCGGTTCTTCGTCGAAAAAACCTGGATCGCAGCGTTGGAGGCCAGAGGACTACCCAACGACATTGCGAGCGACATCCTCGCGCTAACACTTGGCATCGTCCGCGGCTTCGTGATGCGGCGTCTTATCGATGACGATCCGGCTCGGCGTGAGCATTTGGTTCGCGTATGGACCGATATGGTCAAAGCCTATCTTTCGACCCGGCTCGCGGCAGAGCAATTGGCGAGAGTTTATGCCGCGCCGGATCGCGCCGACGATGACCCCGGATGCCGAAACGCGCCTGTCGTGGCCCTCGCAATGACGCGGACGGCCGGCATCGGGCGACGGAAAAAGACGAAGGAGCGGCCATGAAGAATATCTCCATCGCCCAGGTCTGCTATGTGCGTCTTGGGGTCTCGAACCTGGCGGAGAGTGCGCGCTTTGCCAAGGAAACGGTCGGGCTCGAACCGGTAGGGGGTGCCCATGGCGAAGCCGCGTTCCGCTCAGACAGCATGTGCCATCGCGTCTGCCTTACGGAGGGCTCTCCCGATCGGCAAAGCCTGGGGCTCGAGCTGACGGACGAGGCCGACTTCCATACAGCCAAGGAGTTGCTCGCAGCGGCAGGATATCCAGTTCGCGAGGCCGATGCGGATGAGTGCAAGCGTCGTCATGTGCGACGCGCATTGATCACGCAAGACGGATCGGACAACGAGATCGATATCGTCGCGCGGCCCGCGCAAAGCGGGCGTCGCTACTTCCCGTCGCGGGATGCCGGAATCACCGGTTTCCAGGGGGTGGGCCTGCGAACCGTCGCGCTTTCGCAGGACCTGAAGTTCTGGACCGAAGTGCTGAACGCGCGCGTGAGCGACAGGGCGGGCGACATCACATATCTTCAGATCGACGACCGGCACCACAGGGTGGTGCTCTATCCGTCTAAACGCAATGGCATCCTGGACGTCGCATTCGACGTCGAGAGCTTCGATTGCGTGATGCAGGCCAACTACTTCCTCAAGGAGCGTCAAATCAAGGTGCTGCAGGGCCCGGGCCGCGAGACCGCCTCGGGACAGACTTTCATCCGCTTCCAAGGACCGGACAACCTCATGTTCTCGTATGTCCATGGGATGGACAATGTCGGTGGCCGCAGACCGCGTCAATTCAACCTGCGAAACGAGTCGTTGTGCCTTTGGGGAAGCCACTGCGCGGACGTTCCAGAACTCCGCGCGTCCACGATCTAACCGGGAAAGAGGAGGTTCGAATGATCGAGCTGAAGGAGATCACCTACGTCAGGCTGGGCACGGCGGACCTGGAGTCGGCCGAAAAGTTCGCCACGAGCTGTCTCGGACTGGAGGTGTCGGATCGAAGCAAAAAAGGCGTTTATCTTCGGTCGGACGAGCGCGCCCATACACTTTACTATTCGGATGGCAATCCGGAGGAGCAGACTGTCGGTTTCGAGGTTGAAAGCGAGGAACAGCTGCAGGCGGCTGCCGCCACATTGGAAACCCTGGGTCACGCTGTGCATGCCGGGACAGCGGAAGAATGCGCTTCGCGGATGGTGAAGGCATTCATCGGATTCAAGGATCCGACGGGCAACAGCATCGAATTGGTGGTGCGCCCAGATCTGAGTGGTCGCCGGTATTTCCCGACCAGGGACGTCGGGATCACGGGATTCAGCCACATAGGGTTGAACACGACGAACCCGGTCCGGGACGAGAGGTTCTGGACCCAGGTCTGCAATGCCAGGGTGAGCGACCGGATTGGAGATCTGGCGTTGCTTCGCGTAAACGCGATACATCATACGCTCGCGCTTGCCCCTGCGACCCGGCCCGGGATTCAGCACGTGAACCACCAGGTCGCGACGAACGACGATGTTCTGAAGTCGTACTACTTCCTGAGCGAGAAGAACGTACCCATCATCTTCGGGCCTGGCCGACACCCCACGTCAGGAGCGCGCTTTCTCTATTTCACCGGTCCGGACGGCATGACGTTCGAGTATTCTGTCGGGGTGGACGAGATCGAGGACGAGGAGACGCATCGTCCGCGAAGCTTCGCGTTCGAGCCGACGAGCATCTGCATGTGGGGATCGAAACGGATCGGCGCAGGCATTCCGATGCCGCCCAAAAACTAGCTCTGTAGCGGCTGCCGCGAAGGAGACGGATCGAAGCATGCAATCTTCTTCGACGACGAGCGAGCAAAACGGAGATGTTCCGGACGGGTTCGTTACCGTCCGGAACGCGGGTGCTTTCGCCGATCGGAATGGGCCACTCTATTTGCGGCTCTCCGATTCCACCTTGGGGTTTTGCGTTTCGTCAGCGCATTGCAATCCCGTCGGTGTTTGCCACGGCGGATGGCTAGGTACCTTTCTCGACATGCAGATGCCGTTGACGGCGATGCGAGAAGGAGGCTTGGAAAGCCAATTCTTGCTGACGGTGAGCCTGTCCATGGACTTTCTTGCGTCCGGCGCAAAGGGCTCTTGGGTCGAAGGACAGGCGACGGTGTTGAAGCGCTCCAAGACCCTGTTCTTCATTCAGGGACTGGCGGTAAGCGGCGGGGTTCCGCTGCTCCGCGCGAGCGGAGTCTACAAGATGGTTCCCGCCGACCGATCTCGCGATGTACCGAAGGCGTTGAAGTGACAATCTCCCCTTCCGCGAGGGTCATGGAGGCAAGCGGCGAAGAGGGACGATGCGCACCTCTAAACCGCCTGCGCCCCGACGTTGTCAAAACAGTGTCTCGCCTCGCGTGCGCCTTGCCGCTAGATCTTTGGCGATGATGACCTGCTGGATCTGGCTGGTGCCCTCGTAGATGCGCAGCACTCTTACGTCACGGTAGAGCTGCTCGACCATGTAATCCGCGATATATCCGTTACCGCCATGCACCTGAACAGCTCGGTCTGCCACTCGGCCGACCATTTCGGTGGCGAAAAGCTTGCACATCGATGCCTCGCAGGTGATCCGCTCGCCGGCCACCGCCTTTCGCGCAGCAGTCTCCACCATCCCTCGTGCGGCGAACGCTTCGGTAAGGGAGTCAGCGAGCATGGCCTGCACGAGCTGATGGCGCGATATCGGAACGCCGAACTGTTGCCGTCCGTTGGCGTAGTCGGTCGCATTCTCGATCAGGCGGTAGGCCAGACCGACGCAGCAAGCGGCGATGAACAGTCTTCCTCTATCGAGCCCCTTCATCGCTGCGTCGAGACCGACCCCGGGCTTTCCGCCCAGGAGAGCATCATCCTCCACGTGGCAATCCTCGAAGACGACATCGCATATAGGCGCTCCATGTTGCCCCATCTTGCGCTCCGGCTTGCCGATCTCCATGCCGCGGGTGCCGGGTTCGACCAGAAACCCGCTCAATGAAGTCTTTCCGGTCTCGTCCGTCGTCCGGGCAAATACCGTAAAGAGACCTGCGAAGTTCGCATTGGATATGAAGCGCTTCCGTCCGTTGATCGTCCAGCCCTGGACCGACCGTTTGGCCGTGGTCTTCACCGCCTTTGCATCCGAACCGACGTCAGGCTCTGTGAGTGCGAAGGCGGCAATCAGTTCGCCACTGGCGAGCCGGCTCATATAGCGTTCCTTCTGCCCGGAGGTTCCGGCGTGGCGGAGGCATTGACCGGCCACGCCGTTGTGGATGCTGATGAAATTCCGCATGGCGGGGCTGGCCCGTCCAAGCTCGAAACCGATCAGCACCTCCTGCAACGCATCGACGCCGAGGCCGCCATACTCCTCGGGATAGGTTAGGCCGAAAAGACCGATATCCCGGACCTCCTGCAGGAGGTCCGCCGGCGGGCGCTCAAGGCTCGCTATCTCGCGCTCCCGCGGAATGAGGCGCTCGGCGACGAACCGTGCGACGGTGTCGCGCAGCAGCGAGAAGGTTTCGGAATCTATGGACATGGGGCGCCTCGCGGAGAGGGGTGATGTTGCAGAACAAATCGCACGAATGTGCGAAGATCGATAATACGGCTTTTTGCACTTGGCAACCGGCCGCAAGCGGAATGGAGGAGTTGTACGATCGTGCGAAATGTGGATAGCTAAGCAAATCGAAGACGCGTCGGGAAAGTAGATGCCTTTGAGCCCTCAGGCGCACGGTACGCCAACCAGCTGCCAAGCCCTCTCCGTCAGTTTATCGAGATGGAGGGGCGCCGCTGTGCTCGGCACCGGCGCTTTCGAATCGCATATCGAGGTCGCTGGTCAGGCGGCGAGGTTGCAGGACAATGGCCCTCGGCCTGTCGCGAGGAGGGATCTGGCGCAGCCGCGATGGCGTCTATGGATATCGACGTTGCTGGAGCTTTGGGGGCCGGCGTCGTGCATCGCCGGGGCGAGCTTGCTGGACGATGTCCATCTGCCGCGGCGGACGGTACTGGCGCCAGCAGGTTGACAATTTGCGATCCGGAAGAAGCGAATGACGCACGCGATAAGAGTGTACGAGCATGGCGGTCCGGAGGTCATGCGGTGGGAGCTTTGCGATTTCGGCTCGCCCGGTCGCAGTGAAATTCTCGTCCGGCACGTCGCCGTCGGCGTGAACTTCATGGATATCTCGCAGCGGCGGGGGCGCTCGCCGATACCCATTCAACTGCCCGGCGGTTTAGGCAACGAGGGGGCCGGCATGATTGAGGCAGTCGGACCCGGGGTCACGGATCTGGCCGTCGGTGACCGGATCGCCTATGCAGGTGGCGGTGCAGGCGCCTATGCGGAGCGACGCGTGATTCCGGCTCACCTGGCAGTAAGACTTCCAGACGAGGTCGCCTTCGAACAAGCCGCGGCCATGATGCTGAAGGGCATGACCGCCCAGGTCCTCGTGAAACGGATTCACAACACGAGGGCCGGAGATACGGTTCTTTTCCACGCGGCGACCTCCGGGGTCGGACTGATAGCCTGCCAGTGGCTAAAGCATCTCGGAGCGCGAGTTATCGGGACGGTCAGCTCGACTGACAAGGTTTCGCTGGCGCAAGAGCACGGTTGCGATCATGTGATTGTATACACGCAGGAGAATTTCGAGAGTCGGGTGGTAGAAATTACCGGCGGAGCCAAGGTTCCGGTCGTATTCGATAGCCTTGGCGCGGCAACTTTCTTGAAATCGCTGGACTGTATCCAGCCCCGGGGCCTCGCCGTTCTCTACGGGCAGGCGTCCGGTCCGGTCGGACCGATGGATCTCGGCCTGCTCCAATCGAAGGGATCTCTCTTCGTCACGCGACCGAGCCTCAGTGCGTACACGTCGGACCGAGCGAGCCTCCTTGCGACCGCTCATGACCTGTTCGATGTGGTACGAAGCGGAGCGGTGAAGATCACGTTGAGGGGCAGCTATCCGCTACGCGAGGCCGCCGCGGCGCATCACGAAGTGGAGCAACGGAAAGCAGCCGGATCGACGGTCCTTCTGGTTAATTAGGGCATTTCCCCGATTTCGGAGCCGGCCGGTCCGCGTCAAGCAATGTGATCACATTCCCAGCAGGGTCGGTGATGTCCATCTCGTACTCGCGCGTCCAAGGTGCGCTTGCTGCGGTGCGAGACAAGTGACCGCTCGAGACGAGATATCGAAGGCATTCCTGGATGCCGTGAACGTGAAATCGGATGTTCGTACGCGTCTCCGCCAGCGCTCCCGGAAGAGTCACCAATTCGATACGCTGCTGCCCGGCCACCGTAAACACCTTGACCCCGTCGGCGCGAGGCTCTTCCTCAAGACCGAGCCCATCCGTGTAGAACCAAATCGTCTTCTCGATCTTCTCGACCGGCACCATGATCCGGATGGTGTTCATCGGAACGATCCCTTGCAGTAGGTACTTCACGCATTCTGCGGCGGCGTCATTCTAGCACCGCATCGGGGCAAATCCATCTCATTCTGCACGATCGTGCGGCGCGGGAGCTGCAATCTCTCCTTAATTGCACGGTCGTACGAATAATTTACCTGAAATTCACGACGGATGACCAATAAAGCAGCTGGGATATGCCGGCCGCGGCCGCTTGTTTGGGGGCAAGAGATGTTCACTAAGCTATCGATCCGAACAAAGATCGTGAGCGCCTTCTGCGTGATTGTGGCCGTGGCAGCAGGCCTGGGGCTGTTCTCCATTCGGCAGATGGAGCACATCAACCAGCGTACGATCGACATCGAGACGCGCTGGCTTCAGCGTGTCAGGCTGGCCGGCGAATTGAGGGCTTGGACGCTGACCTATCGCGGCGTAGTGAGGGCCCATATCCTGGCGGTTGACGCTGCCGGGAAAACCGCCATGGACAAGAATTTCGACCTCCTGATGGCGTCTTTGCAGACGACCTTCGATGCTTACGAGCCCATGTTGTCTGAGGGTGAGGAGAGATCGCTTTATGATCAGTTCAAGGCTGCTTGGCTCAACTACTACGCTGGCACGCAAGAGGTTTTGGTTGCGTCGCGAAAAGGAAATGAACCGGCGGCGCGGGACCTTCATGGGAAGATATCTCCTTCGGCTTTGAAGGCGGACGAATTTCTCGCGAAGATCGTTGCATTCAACAATCGTGGAGCTGAGCAAGCTGGGCGGGCGGCAGCCGATACTTACACCTCGGCCTATCGCTGGGTCTTGGCCGGGCTCATCTTGACGATCATCACCGGTTTGATGACGGCATTTACGCTGACGCGAGATGTGTCGCGTGGCATCGCTTCGGTGATTGCTCCGATGCGAGCGTTAAGTGGTGGCGATTTCACGGTTGGGATCCCTCATCAGGGAGAGCGGACGGAAATCGGAGTTATCGCAGATGCCCTGGGGATCTTTAGAGATGCGCTGAAGGAAAAGAAGGCGGCCGATGATGCGGCGTTAGCGAGTTCCCGGGCCGAACTGCAGCGGTCCGCCAGGATCGAGCGCGTTACGGTCGCGTTCGAGAGCACAATTGGAGAGGTCGTTCGCTCTCTGACATCTTCATCTGTCGATCTGGAGGGGGCTGCCGGTACGCTCAAATCAAATGCCGCTGTCACGCAGGCTGGTTCCGAAGGCGCGGCCGATGCATCCAAGGAGGTGTCGGCCAACATCGGCTCGGTTGCCGGCGCTACGGTAGAGATCGGTTCCTCCGTCTCAGAGATCGGCAGGCAGGTCCAGGAGTCGAATGCGATCGCTCAGGAGGCCGTGCGCCAGGCGAAGGATACCGATGTGAGCATCTCGACCCTGGTTGCGGCCGCGGCGCGGATTGGCGACGTCGTCCGTATGATAGGCGCCGTGTCCGAGCAAACCAATCTCTTGGCTCTCAATGCCACGATCGAGGCCGCCAGGGCGGGAGAGGCCGGTCGAGGCTTTGCAGTCGTGGCCTCCGAGGTCAAGGCGCTTGCCTCCCAGACATCCAAGGCGACCGAGGAAATTGCGGCGCAGATATCCGAGATGCAGGCTGCGACCGAAAATTCAGTGCGTACGATCAGCCAAGTTGGCGCCACGATAGGTCGAATGTCTGAGACGTCTTCAGCAATCGCCGCGGCGATTGAGGAGCAGGGCGCCGCGACGCGGGAAATCGCCAGGAACGTTCAATACGCGGCGGCCTGCAGCGGCAACGTATCGAGAAGCATCTCAGAGGCGAGCCAGGGCGCCGCGCGGACAGGGGAGGCTTCCAATCAGGTCCTGTCGGCAGCTCAGCTCCTGTCCAAGGAGAGCGACAGGTTGAAAGGCGTCGTGGAGGAATTCCTGACCGCCGTTCGCGCGGCCTGAGGGAAGGCGAGCCGCGCTTGCCGAGGCTCGTGATGCGCGAGGTCCCGCTTGCTTCGTTCCTTGAACCATGTAAAATCGCACGATCGTGCGGTAATGCATGGGCCGGGCCGATTTATTCGTGCGCCGGGGGTCAGATAGGAGGAACGGGATTGAAGGCTTACGAGCTACAGGATGCCTCCGGAATCTCTGGCCTGCGACTTGTGGATAGGCCGGTGCCCGCCTGCGGACCGTACGATGTACTGGTTCGCATCCGCGCTGTGACGTTGAACTATCGGGATCTTCTCACTGTCAAGGGTGGATATGGCTCGCGTCAGAAGTTCCCCCTCGTGCCTTTGTCTGATTCTGTTGGCGTAGTGGAAGAAGTGGGGCAAGGCATCACGAAGTTTCGCCCCGGAGACCGGGTGATAGCCAGCTTCTTCGAGAGTTGGCTCGGCGGCGATCCGACGGCGGAAAAGCTGTCGCGCGCATTGGGCGGCTCCGTCGAGGGCGTCCTCGCGGAATACCGCGTTTTCGCAGAGAGCAGCCTCGTGGCTGCACCGATGCATCTATCCGACCCGGAGGCGGCGTCCTTGCCATGTGCAGCTCTAACCGCCTGGTGCGCAGTGGCAAAATTCGGCGGGATCGGCCCGGCAGACGTCGTTCTCACCCAGGGAACGGGCGGCGTCTCGCTCTTTGCGCTTCAGTTTGCCAAGTTTTCGGGAGCGCAGGTAATTGCGACCTCTTCCAGCGAAGAGAAGCTGGCCAAGTTGAAGGCGATGGGAGCAACCCAGACCGTGAACTACAAGAAAGTGCCTGAATGGGGCAAGCTCGCGCGAGAGATGACAAACGCCCGCGGCGTCGATCTGGTCGTCGAAGTGGGCGGCGTTGGGACATTGAACGAATCGATACGAGCGACGCGGATCGGGGGCGCGATCGCCCTTATCGGGGTCCTCGCGGGCGGCGCAGCGAGCGAGCTCCGTTTGCCTCTCATCGTCATGCAGCAACAGCGCATCCAGGGCGTGACTGTGGGGTCCGTCGATGATCTTCGCAGAATGGTCGCCGCCGTTTCAAACAACAAGATGCGGCCCGTCGTCGACAGGATCTTCCCCTTTGAGGCAGCAAAGGAAGCGTTCAACTACATGGCTTCCGGGAAACACTTCGGAAAAGTGGCCATCTCCGTGGGATGAGCCCAGCTGAAGGGTTGAACTGATGATCCGGCACTCGACGCAACGAGCGAAGACAGCAGAATGCTTCCGCGAAGCTCGAGCATATGACGACGTGCACGAACCGATCTTCGGCATCTGTCATCAGGGGTTGTTGGACGACCCGCGTCGGGCGGAGCCGAATTCCGGTAGGGGAGCTTGACCGATTGATAGACCTTTACTTCGCGCCTACGCCAAACGGGTGGAAGATCTCGATCATGCTCGAGGAGCTTCGGTTCCCATACCGGGTGCTTCCGGTCGACCTGCGCGGTGGCGGCCAGTTCGAACCAGGGTTTTTGAAAATCAGCCCGAACAACCGGATTCCGGCCATCGTGGATCACGCGCCAAGCGACGGCGGAGACCCGCTATCGGTGTTTGAGAGCGGGGCAATACTGATCTATCTCGCCGAGAAGGCGGGTCAATTGCTGCCTTGCACCGCGAGAGGCCGCTCCGGCGTCGTTCAGTGGGTGTTGTGGCAAATGAGCGGCTTCGGACCGATGCTTGGCCAGCACGGTCATTTCGCCCTCTACGCGCCTGAGAAGATCCCCTATGCCATCGACAGATATCGCGACGAGGCAGCCAGGCTGTACGGTGTGCTCGATCGCCAGCTTGCTGTAACGGGTGAGTATGTCGCCGGCGATTATTCGATCGCGGATATTGCTTGTTTCCCCTGGGCCATGACCCACTAGGCGCAAGGGTTCACGCTCGATGACTTTCCGGCCGTAAAGCGGTGGTACGCTGAGGTAAGAGCCAGAAGCCAAGTGCAGGCAGGGCTTGCCGTGGGGAAATCTGTCAAGGAACCGCTCGACGAAGAGGCGCGCCGCAATATCTTCGGTGAGCGCGCCAAGCAACTGCTCACCAGCAGAGGCGACGGTGTACTTCGAAAAGGTAGAGGAACTCAGGCCGAATGATCGAATTCTTCTTCGACTGTTCCAGTCCCTTCACTTATCTCGCATTTCATAACATTCAGCCGCTGGCGAGGGAGTTCGGCGTCGACATCGTTTGGCGGCCTATCCTGGTGGGCGCCGTCTTCAATACCATTAATCCGTCGGTGTACGCCAGGCGCGACAATCCGATTCCAGCGAAGACGAACTACCTGAAGAAGGATATCGGCGATTGGGCCCGTGCGGCCGGCCTTGCCATCAAATGGCATCCCGCCGTTTTTCCTGTGAACAGCGTCAAGGCCATGCGTGGCTGCATATGGGTCGGCAAGGAGAAGGCGGTGCCGTTCGCACGCGCAACGTTCGAAGCCTACTGGGGTTTCGACCAGGATATCGCTCAGGATAATGTCTTGAGTGATATCTGCGCGAGAGTGGGGATCGAGCCGAACGAGTTCTTCGCCGGCATCGCCAGGCCGGAAATCAAGGATGAGCTCAAGGCCAATACTGCCGAGCTGATGGAGCGTGGCGGCTTCGGCTCGCCGACCATATTCGTCGGCGGTACGGATATGTACTTCGGCAACGACAGGTTGGCTCTGGTTCGCGAGGCGCTGGCCCGCCGGGGGTAAAAGACCGGAGAAGGGCATTTTCCCAGTTGCGATAATCGCACGATCGTGCGAAAAGAGAGCCGGCCGGTGAGGTAGACTCCGGCCCACGAGGCGTAGAGGAGACGAGCGATGGATTTCAATCTGCCGGCGGAGGATGATCCTCGACGCGTTGAGGTGCGGAAATGGTTCGAGGCGAATCCCAATCCGACCTATGCTCAAATGGCCAAGCAGGGATACGTCGTGCCGCATTGGCCTGCTCCCTGGGGGCTGAGTGCCGAGCCTGAGTTGCAGCTCATTATCGACCAGGAGATTGAGCGCGCCGGTGTGGTGCACCCGATGAAGGTCAATTCGATCGCGGTCAATCAGTGTGGACAATCACTTCTGACCCACGGGACCGAGGAGCAGAGGCAGAAGTTTCTGCCGTCGGCGCTCGCATGTGAAGCCAAGTGGTGCATGCTCTTCAGCGAGCCATCTGGTGGATCGGATCTGGGTGCGATCAGAACGACGGCTCGGAAGGAGGGTGATCACTATGTGATCAACGGTCAGAAGACCTGGAATTCGGTCGCCAACAAGGCGAAGCTGGGCGTTTTGATCGCCCGCACGGATCCGAGCGTACCCAAACATAAGGGCATGTCGGTCTTCCTCATTGACATGAAAACTCCAGGCGTGGAGGTCAGGCCCATCGTCGATATGACGGGGGAAGAGCCAGAATACAATGAGGTCTTCCTGTCGGATGTCCGCGTGCCGGCTGATCGACTTCTCGGAAGGGAAGGAGACGGATGGCGGATCGTGTTGGAACAGCTGCAGACGGAACGCATGGGCATGACGAAGCCGGGGGCGGTGTGGGGCTTTGGTCCCACCGCGCGCGAACTCATGACAGGATTGATGGAGACGGGAAAGATCAAAGATCCACTGGTTCGCGACGAAGCGGCGAAACTCTACGTCGAGGGGGAACTGCTGAGGCTACTGACCTACCGCAACCTCAGCAACCGCATCAACGGCAAGCCGGCGGGTCTTGAAGCGAACGTCGGGAAGATGTTGGCTTCACCACATGGACAACGGCTGTCGGACCTCGCCAAACGAACGCAAGGCCCGGAAGGAATGGTCCGAAAGCCAGACGTGTTGCCGTTGCCGAAGGGCAATTACGGGCTCTTCAGCAATTGGGACTACTCTTACTGGTTCGCCCCTGCTGCGACGCTCGGCGTCGGTACTCAGGAGATCCTCAAAAACGCGGTATCAGAGCGGATGTTGGGTTTGCCTCGCGATGTCGATCCGACCGCCAGAGTACCCTTCGACGAGAGCGCGCGCACACCGCTCAAAGCCGCGAGCTGAGGATAAGGAGTATTCACCATGAATTTTACGCTCAGCGAGGAAAACGAGGCCCTTCGGGACGTGGCACGGAACTTCCTTGCCAAGGAGGCCAGCCTCGCGAAATTGTTGGTACCGGGCGCGACTGTGGAGCAATCCGGATACGATCAGCTTTGGCCGAAGATCGTCGAGCTGGGATGGCCGGGCATCGTCATTCCCGAACGCTTCGGCGGCCTCGGAATGACCTATATCGATCTCATCATGATCGTTGGCGAAATGGGCCGGACCCTGGCCGCTGCACCCTTGTTCGGCACGCTCGCCGGCGCCTGGGCGATCGAGCGGGCAGGCAACGAAAAGCAAAAGGCAGAGCTGCTGGGCGAAGTGGCTGCCGGCAGGTTGAAGCTGGCACTGGCCGTTTCGAACTCCGACGGATCGATCGCAGCAGATCAATCCGACGCCACGGCTCTCAAGGACGGCGAATCCTATCTCCTATCGGGCAGCAGATCGTTCGTGGTCGATGCACAGTCCGCCGACAAGATCGTCGTCATGGCCAAGATCGGTGCCGACGACAAGTTTTTCTTGATTGACAGGAACGCAAAAGGCGTCGCCGTCGAGGTTCTGGACTGGCGAGATCCGACGAGGCAGGTCTGCTCTCTTCGGCTCAACGGCGCGCGTGGCGAGCTGCTCGAGGAAACCGCCCCCGAGACATGGGGCTGGATCCGCAATCGTCTGTATCTACTCCTTGCGGCCGAAAGCGCCGCGGGAACGGAGAAGGCTCTTGCGGATGCCGTCGCTTACGCCAAGGAGCGCGTCGCCTTCGGCCGTCCGATCGGCTCCTTCCAGGCGATCAAGCACCAGTTGGCCGAGGTGGCGGGCATCAGCGAATGCGCAACCGCCGGCGTGCACTATGCCGCGTGGGCGCTGACCGAGGACGACGGGCGCGTCGATCTGGCCTGCGCGATGGCCCAAAGCTACGCAAGCGAGGCCTATCGGGATGCAACCCACCGCAATATCCAGGTTTTCGGCGCGATCGGGTTCACTTGGGAGATGCCGAACCACTTGTATTACAAACGGGCGCGCGCCAACGCCGAATTGCTCGGAGCGCCGCGGACGCAACGTGAAGAGATCGTGCGTCTTATCGAGCGCAATGCCAAGCTCCTGGCAGCATAGTGGCGCAAGCCGCGAGGGCTTCCACGTGCGGCAAGTCGGGATGATCTCTTTTGTGCGACAGGAGCCCTGAAGCAAGGAGGCTCCTGCGTTCGTCAGTTGCGGTCGCTTTGCCCCTCCGTTGGTCTGGCAGAAGCCGGTCGACCGGCACCTCGCTTTGCCGTTGCGCAGGAGCTTCTCTGGCTCCCACGAGACCTCGAATAGGGGACTTGCGTCGTGTCCACAAAGTTGAATGACGAGAGTCTCGTCGCGCACTATGAATCTATCCGAAAGCAGGTGGATCTAGATCGTGCGCTTTTGAATAGGGGCGTAAAGCTCGTCTTTGCTCACGGTGAGGCGGTGAAGAAGCGGGCCGGCGAGCTCGAAAGCGAGTTGGTCAGGCGAAAGATAAAAATTCGGCCGATAGAGTGGTGCTTTTGAACGCGCAGCTCCAACTTTAGCCGACCTCTAGCACGATCTTGCCGATGTGCCGGCCGCTTTCCATGTGCCGATGGGCCTCGACGACCTGATGCAGCGAAAAGTTCCGGTCGATCACCGGTTTGAAAGTTCCTTGCCGAAGGAAGGGGATGGCGTTCGTCTCCACCGCATGGGCCAGGCGAGCCTTGTCTTCCACCGATCGCGGCCGAAGTGTGGAGCCGGTGTAGACGAGACGTTTGAGCATCAGGGTGCGGAAGCTGGCTTTGGCGACCGGCGAATCCATGAATCCGATCTGTACGATACGTCCTTCAACGGCGGCTGCCTCGAAATTCTTCTCGATGTTCTCCCCGCCGACCATATCCAGGATGACGTTGGCGCCCGCTCCGTTGGTCGCGTGCAGCACCTCAAGCACGAAATCGTCATTCTTGTAGTCGATTGCGACGTCCGCGCCGAGTTCCCGGCAGATGTCGCATCGCTTCCCCGAACCGGCCGTGACGATGACCGTCGCTCCAAATGCCTTGGCAAGCTGAATCGCGGTGACCCCGATTCCCGAAGCGCCTCCATGCACGAGCAACGTTTCCCCGGCTTGCAGACGGCCTCGTTGAAAAACGTTGTGCCAGACCGTCATGAAGGCTTCAGGCACCGCCGCGGCCGCCAGCACGGCGAGCCGTGAAGGAACGGCGAAACTGTGAGCTTCGTGAGCCAGGCAGTACTGTGCATAGCCGCCTCCCGAAACCAGCGACATCACGTTGGCGCCGAGGCTGAATCGCGAGACGCGGTTTCCCCTGGCAACGATTTCGCCCGCGACCTCCAAGCCCAAGATGTCGCTTGCACCGGCGGGAGGCGGGTAGTGACCGCGTCGCTGCGCGATGTCGCCCCTGTTCAATCCGGCTGCGGCCACCCTGATCAGAACCTCGTGCGGGCCTGGCAGGGGAATCGGACATTCTTCGATCAAGAGTGCCTCGGGACCACCCGGGACGGGGGCCCTCACTGCAAGCATGGTCGGGGGGAGCTTAGGCACGTCGGTCCTTTCATTCACCCTGGGCAAGACCAGCCTTCTGGAGGCTGATGGCTGCGGCTTCACTTGCTATCGCTCAATCGGGCGACGATCGATATCGGCGTGGCTCAACGGCAGTCTTGACCAGACGATCCGCCCCGGTCGCTGAGGAACCGATAGGCCTCCTTGACCACTCCAAATGGAAGGGACGACACAGCAGCAATGACGAGAAGTATTCGATCGTTCGAATGTTGACAAGAAAAATAGCACGATCGTGCGAAAATGGCCTGCCAGGAGCATGCCGGGACCGGGGCCGTTGTGAGGAATTGCACTGCCGGCACGAAGTTTTGCACGAGTACGCCGGTAGGACCTGTCCCTTTGGGCTAGTCATACCCGAAAATAGGAAGGGACCATATGCAACCGCGACGGCTGGACGACATCATCGTCGATCCCCAAACCTACGCTGCGCCGGAGGCTTACGAGGAGATCTTCACCAAGCTGCGATCCGAAGAGCCGGTGCGCTGGACCGAGCCCGAAGGCTATCGGCCGTTCTGGTTGGTATCGAAATATCACGATGTGCTGGAGATCGAGCGCCAAAACGACAAGTTCATCAACTGGCCGCGACTGAACCTCGTATCAATCGAGGAAGAGGAGAAGGTGCGCGCCGGCTCGGGGAAGGGAAGCACCAACCCGCTTCGGATGCTCGTCAACATGGACGATCCGGAGCATCGACCTCACCGTGCGATTGCTCAGTCGTGGTTTATGCCGCCAAACCTTCGCAAGCTGGAAGGCAATCTTGCAAGCCTGGCAACGGAATTCGTCGACAAGATGGACGAACTGAACGGATCCTGCGATTTCGTAAATAGCGTCGGCGTCTGGTATCCGCTTCGCGTCATCATGCAGATCCTTGGCGTCCCTCGCGAGGACGATCAAAAGATGCTTGCGTGGACCAAGGCCGTAACGGGATCGTTCGATTCCGAGATGAGCGGCGCTCTTAGCGGCGTCGCGTCGCGTCAGGCGGCGATCCAGGAGTTCTTCCGGTATTTTGGCGTGCTCTCGGCAGAGCGGCGCAAAAATCCCACCGATGACCTGGCGACCGTCATCGCCAATGCCAAGCTGGACGGCAAGGATATCGGTGAATTTCAGGCGTCATCCTACTACTTCATCATAGCAACGGCCGGGCATGATACGACAAGCTCGACCGTTGCAGGCGGACTGCTTGCATTGTTGAAAAACCCCGCAGAACTCGCCAAGCTGAGGAATAACGTTGATTTGCTCCCGGCGGCTATCGAGGAGATGTTGCGCTGGGTGTCTCCTGTCACGCACTTCTTTAGGACGGCGACCGAGGACTATGTCCTGCGCGGAAAGCATATCAAGGCGGGCGACTCCTTGATGTTGAGCTATCCTTCGGCAAACCGCGACGAGGAGGTGTTTCCCGAGCCGTTTGCATTCAAGGTGGATCGCACTCCGAACCGTCACGTGGCGTTTGGCTACGGCCCCCATCTATGCCTGGGCATGCATCTGGCCAAGATGGAGATGAAGGCGCTATACCGTGAATTGCTGTCTCGCCTCGAGCACATCGAGCTTGACGGAGATCCGGACTGGATCAAAGCGAACCTGATCACCGGCCTGAAGCGCCTGCCCATCCGCTACAGGCTCCGCCGAAGCGCGGACTGATATCGCTGTGTTTTGAGAGGAGCTGCGGAAAAGCTCGGGGGCGGGACCGCAGCGAATCTACAAGCCCAACCGGCGGACTGGGCGGCGCCGCGGCCGGCGTTCGCCGCAAACGGTTGCAGCGTTCGCACAATCGGGCAGGAGCATAAGACTGGAAGGTCCGTCGTTCCCCGCTGCGACAATCTCGGCAGGGCTCCCTATTGACCATAACCGCACGAATGTGCAAATTGTATGGCAATAACAGGTTCGGCATGAGAACCGGCCAACCAATCGGTTTCGCGAGGGTTGAAGGGAGGGAGTCGTATGGAAGGCGACCTGGCCTCGAGGCGGACGGATTCGCGGGACCTGGAAGCAAGACAAGCTCCGAACGAGCCTTGCCACATTTGGCCTTGGTCTGCTGGTGCTGAGCCGGAGATGCCTCTGACGTTCGGAACGCCGATCGAGCCCTTCCATCCCGGCTATCGATCGTTTGCCTCTCCAGACGATTGGTTCGAAGCCATATCTCCGCACTTTGTCGGTGCACGATTTGCGCAGCGAACCGGGCGGCTTTCCTTGAGCGCTCGCTTCGACGCAATCGCCGATACCACGCTGGTGGACATGCATGTGCGTCAGTCCGGCTTTAGGCAGGGACAGCGTGGCTTTTACGTGGAGGGATGCGCGAAGCATCGGTATTTTGCGCTTTGGCTGGCAAAGGGCGCCGCGAGCCTCGCTCAGTCGCACAACGTGATCGATCTGACCGCCGGCCGTTGGGTGCTGGTCAAAGCGACATCCCCTTGCGAATTCGGGGTGCGGGACGGCGGACGGTGCATCGGGATCATGTTGCCTGAACGGCACGTCGGCGCGTGGGCGGATCTCATCGGGGAGGGCGGTCGTCTCCTATCGCCGTGCGAAGATGGTGACATGGCTGCGGCGATGCTGACCGAGTTGCTGGAGCGGTCCACCGAGCTCAGTCTGCGGGCCCAGCAGTCATTCGAATTGTTGCTGGTCGATCTATTGGACTCTGTCCTCAACAAGTCTGCCCCGACATATCGGGACAAGGGCAAGCCGGACGTTCTGCCGGCGAAGCTGAGGCGTGCAAAGGAGTTGGTCGCGGCTCAGTTGAGTAATCCTGCACTGAGACCGGAAGACATCGGACATGCAATTGGGGTCTCGCGTCGCGCCTTGTACAATCTGTTCGGCCAGGTAGGCGAGACTCCCATGGGATACGTCCGGGAGCAGAGATTGAAGGAAGCGGCGCGCCGCCTGCGCAATGCAAGTCTGACGGACGCCACAGTCACCAGGATCGCCTACGATCTTGGTTTTGCGGATCCATCACACTTTGCGCGCTTGTTCCGCGCGCAATATGGAATGAGTCCGCGGCAATGGGGCACCGCGACACCCGACCGATAAACCGCGAATTCTGTCGGATGCCCAGGAAGCTTCCAGCGGCTTGCGCCACCATGCGCAACGATTGCATCTCTTGCACAAACTTATGCACGCACGCACCGGACTTGATGGTCGCGAGAGAATAAACGATCGTCTTAACGACCCTGGGGCAGGCGGGTAAGAGCTATGCCATTCAGCACTGGAGGCCGGACCGGTCCGGGTGTCTTCGACGGATCTGGGCTCTGCCTTCTTGGGGCGCCCTTACACTGGTCTTTCATCTCCAGCCAGGCGCGACCACACCCATATTGAGCGGAGGATGTCGTGGCTTTTAGTCTTCTCATCGGCGGACAACCGGTCTTAACGCGTGAGACTATGGATGTCATCAACCCGGCGACCGAGCAGGTGCTCGCGAAGTGTCCTGTCGCCTCGCGGACTGAACTTGATGACGCCGTGGCTGCGGCCAAGCATGCCTTCGCGGCGTGGAGCCAGACCCCGATCGGAAAGCGCAAGGAGGCGGTTCGGGCTGTTTCTGACATTATTCAGAACAATGCCGCCGAGCTGGCGCGTTTGCTGACCCAGGAGCAGGGCAAGCCGTTGGCCGATGCCACGCGAGAAGTGATGGGCGCGGCGACGTTCTTTCGCAACTTTACCAACCTTGACTTACCGATGCGGAGCGTCAAAAGCGAAGGCCGAAGGGTCGAGTTGCACCGGCGGCCTTTGGGCGTGGTAGGCGCGATCGTGCCCTGGAATTTTCCCCTTATCTTGATGGCCATGAAGGTTGCTCCCGCCCTCATCACGGGCAATACCGTCGTGCTCAAGCCGGCGCCATCTACCCCGCTTTCCACGCTCAAGCTGGGCGAGCTGATCAGCGAAGCATTGCCGCCAGGTGTGATCAATGTCATCTCCGGCACCAACGACCTGGGGGCCTGGCTTACGGCCCATCCTGATGTGCGCAAGATTTCGTTCACGGGGTCAACCGCCACCGGCGCGAAGGTGATGCAGGGAGCGGCCTCGACGCTGAAGCGCATCACGCTTGAGTTGGGTGGTAACGACGCCGCAATCGTCCTGGATGACGTCGACCCGAAGCAGACCGCGCCGAAGCTCTTCCAGGGCGCCTTCACCAACAACGGTCAAATTTGCATCGGCATCAAGCGTCTGTATGTTCACGACAAGATCTACGATGCGATGTGCGACGAATTGGCCAATCTTGCCCGGGACGCCATCGTTGGCGATGGTCTTGCGCAAGGAACGCAGTTGGGGCCGATGCAGAACAAGTCACAATACGAGAGAGTGCTTGCGATCATTGCGCAAGCCAAAGGGCAGGGCAAAGTGATCGCGGGCGACAGGCCCTTCGCTGGACCGGGGTACTTTATCTATCCGACTATCGTTCGCGACATCGCTGAAGGCACGGAGTTGGTGGATGGCGAGCAGTTCGGTCCGGTGCTACCGGTGATCCGCTATACCGACCCAGAAGATGCAGTGGCGCGTGCCAACGCCTCGCCATACGGCTTGGGAGCGTCCATCTGGTGCGCCCTGCCAGATCGGGCGTATGAGCTGGCCAAGCGCGTGGAGGCAGGTACGGTTTGGGTGAACAAGCATGCGGATATGGCGCTGGAAATTCCATTCGGGGGCGCCAAGCAGTCCGGCATAGGGGCGGAGCTGGCCGAAGATGGCCTGGCGGAATTTACCCAACTGCAGGTCATCAACATGGCGTCGTGACCGCCGGCGCGGCCCGCTTCCCAAGAGCTCGCTCGACTCGCTCTGGCGACCCTTGACAACGTCTCTATTCCGATCGGCCCAACTTAAAGAAGCTGATTATCCTGCCGTGACCACAAAAGAACGCCGCCGAACCTGTTCGGCGGCTTTCTCTTTGCTAAATCCGTTCAATTCATCCGGTATGAAATCGGCAGGCTCTTCAGCCCTCCAACGAAATTGGTAACCAGCCACTCAGGCTTTCCATTCAGTTCGAGCTGTCCGACCCTCGCGACGATTTCCTTCAACAGGGCGCGGATCTCCATCTTTGCCAGCATCTGACCCAGGCAAAGATGAATGCCGTAGCCGAATGCGAGGTGACGGTTGGGGGTACGATCGATGCGGAATGAGAAGGGATCCACGAAAGCGTCTTCGTCGCGGTTGCCGGACCAGTAGCAGAGCATCAAGGAGTCCCCGTTCTTGAACTTCTGTCCCCGGAAGGTGCAGTCGGCCGTGGATGTCCGGAAGAAGTGCTTCACCGGCGTCACCCAGCGTATTCCCTCATCGACCGCCGACGGGATGAGCGACGGATCGCTTCGGAGCCTGGCCAGTTGGTCGGGATGCTCAAGCAGCGCGAGGAGCAGCCCGGAGAGGGATGAACTCGTCGTATCATGGCCGGCAGTCGCTATAAGGAAGTAATAGGAGCTACGATCGAAATCGCTGATCGGCTTGCCGTCGATCTCGGCATTGGCGAGTAGACTGGCGAGATCGTCCCCCGGCGCCTTGCGTCGCTCGTCCGTCAGGTTCTTGAAGTACTCGAAGAAGCCGCGTACCGCACTGGTTGCATCTTTCTTTCCGTCCTTGTTCACGTCCGGATCGGCACCGCCGAAGTGCTCCTGCGTCAGCCGAAGCATCAGCGCCTCATCTTCAGGAGGGACGCCAAGGATCATCATGATCACGCGCAGGGGGTACCACATCGCGATATCGCGAGCGAAGTCGCATTCAGAGCCCTTTGCGGCCATTCTGTCTACGAATTCCGAGGCCAGCCTGGCGAGGCCTTCCTCCAACGAACGTAGCTTCGCGGGCATAAACCAGGCCTGCGTGAGCTGCCGATACAGGCGGTGATCCGGCTCGTCCATATGCACGAGCGTACGGACCGCCTGCACCGATCCCGTCAATTTGCGAACCTGCTCCTCTTGCTCGCGCGTGCGGAGCAGCGTTCGAGGTGCATTCGCAAACAGGTCGGATTGCTTTTCGATGTCGAGGATATCCGCATGCTTGCTCACAGTCCAGAACGGGCGGCAGGCGGAGGGTTCGGTCCAACGGATTGGGTCTTCACTTCTCAAAGTGCGGAATAGCTGGTGGTAGGCGCTCGGATCCGCGTACGTATGGGGATCGGCAATTGCATCGTCTACGTTTGCGACTGGCATTTGGGTTTCCAAGTGGTTGAGAGGGGCCGAAGGTGCGTGGTCGGCCGCCCGGCTTGCCTGGCCCGGCATGTTATCGCACGACCGTGCAAATCATAGAATTGGAGAGGAAATATTCAAGGCGGACTTTCCGGCGGTTGAACAGTGCCGCTTTATGGCGCTGGTCGGGCTGTTCGTCGGAAATATTGCGGCGCAAACGGCGCGAAACGGGCGGTCTCAGTTCGCTCGACTTGCAATGTTCGCACGATCGTGCAAATCTATGCGAAAGACAAGAATTTGAGATCGCCGCGAGCTGTCGCGTCGGCAGGGAATGCAAATGCAGGGAGCTGAGCGGCGATGAAGTGTAGTTGGAGTGGCTTCTGGGTTGGTTTGTTCGTCGTGCTTTCTTTGGGGACGGGCGGCAAGCTCGCTGCCCACGAAGCAAATAATCCAGGCGTCTCGGATCGCGAGATAGTCATCGGTCAGACTGCGCCCTACAGCGGGCCTGCGTCGGCATTTGCAAGAATCCACAAGTCCGAGATCGCGTATTTCGAATACCTCAATTCGAAAGGAGGAATATCGGGGCGCAAGATCCGACTCCTCAGCTACGATGACGGGCTCAGTCCCCCCAAGGCCTTCGAACAGGTCCGCCGGCTCGTCGAGCAGGACGAAGTGGCTGTCGTCTTCAGTCTGCTCGGAACGGCCGTCAATATCTCGGTTCGCAAGTACCTTAACTCAAAGAAGGTCCCTCAGCTCTTTGCCGCTGCCCAATCGAGCAGTTTGGCCGATCCAGAGCACTTTCCCTATACGATGGGGCTGCTGCCGACGTTGCGCTCGGAAGGACGCTTCTACGGCGAAGACATCGCGAAGACCAAACCTGACGGCAAGGTCGCGGTAATTTACCAGAATGACGATTTTGGAAAGGACTTGTTGGCCGGATTGAAGGAGGGCCTTGGATCTGAGCGGGAGAGCCAGATCAGAGCGCAATCCTTTGAAGTGACCGAACCGACGATCGAAAGTCAGATCGTGACGCTGGCTGCTTCACGTCCGGACATCTTGTTGGTGTTTGCCTATCCTAAGCACGCTGCACAGACCATCAGGAAAGTGCATGAGATAGGCTGGAAGCCTGCGATCTATGTCTTCAGCGGCAACGGAAGCCTGACGTCTGTGATCAAGCCAGCCGGCATCGAGGCGTCAACTGGAATTCTCCGAGCCGCGTTTTTCAAGGATCCGACAGACCCGCGCTGGAAGGACGATCCGGAGATGAACGAATGGCGCGAGTACGCCAGGCAGCATACACCGGACGCGGATCTGTCCGATTATCTGAACTCCTCGGGCATTGCATTTGCGAAGGTTCTCGAACAAGTGCTCCGCCAGTGCGGCAACAACCTGTCGCGGGAGAATATCTTGAAGCAAGCTCAGTCGCTGCACAACTTTCCGCTTCCGCTTGGGCTGCCCGGCGCCGTCGTCAATACCAGCGCGACCAACTACGAGCCCGTGAAATTTCTTGAGCTCGAGCGGTTTGACGGGACGAGTTGGGAGCCCGTCAAGCGATAAGTCTTGGCTGCTTAGGTATTTTAGTGGAACGGCTAAGCGCCCATTCGTGCGTGATGGAACGTGGAGGGATTGTCCTTGTTCGCTAAAGCGACGAGTGACTACGGCGACGTCGTGAGCTTGGGACCGCGCCTGAAGGAGTTCCTGAGCCGGAAGTTGCAGCGCGACCTCAAGATTGAGGATCTTACGCGTTATCCGGTCGGTTTTTCGTGGATGACGTATGGATTTACTCTCGCTGAACAACCCGCCGGTGTGATCCGCCGCGAGTTGGTCTTAAGGCTTGCGCCTCCAGTTGGGATTCTGCCGCCTTATGCGGCAAAGCCAGAGTTCGACGTCCTGACGGCCATTTTTGGCCGAGGAGTGCCAGTCCCACAGCCGGTTTTTTACAGCGACGATCGAAAGGAGCTCGGGGCACCTTTCTTGATCTGTTCAAAGGCTCCGGGCGCGCCACACACTCTTGCGGGGGCGCCGCCGCTGCCGGAGCAAATCCCGCTACTGTCGAAATGGGCTGAGCAGTTCACAGATATCCTCGCGCGACTTCATAACATCGACTGGGTCGCAGTGCTTGGTGAGAATACCGCCCTGGGGGCGACCGTCAGCGATATTGCCGTGCGTCAGGTCGATCACTGGAACCAGATCGCCGAAACGGTCGCTCTGCGACCACTTCCGATATTGAGGTTTGTATATCACTGGCTGCTCGAAAGCGCTCCGGTCGCTCCCAAACTATCGATCGTGCATGGCGACTACCGCCTTGGCAATTTCCTGGCGCGCGACAGCATCGACGCAATTCTTGACTGGGAGCTGACGCACATCGGAGATCCGCACGAGGATTGGGGGTGGGCATTGCTTCCGAATTTCAATGGTCGAACGTCAAAGCTTTTCGGAGCACTGCCGCGAGAGGAAGTGTTCGAGCGCTATGAGCGGAAAACAGGTCTTTCTCTCCGGCCGAAATCGATCGCGTATTACGAAGTTCTCGCACTCTTCAAGCTCGCTGTCATTTGTCTTTCGGGAAATCACGCGTTCTTCGTCGGGCATTCGCATGACCTACGATTGCCTGTGATGGGATCGAGCGGACACTTCGTGTTGAGAAAATTGGCCGAGCTGATGGAACGCATGTGAGTCAGCATCTTCAAAGAATATTCGATGGCGCGATTGATGCGCTCCGCGACCATTTGCTCCCGGCCGTCCGGGACGAGGTTCGTCGTGGTCAGCTTGTGGCGGTCTTGACCACGTTGTCCGAGCTCAGGCTCAGAACCGAATGGTCACGCGACTGGTTGCTTCGGCAAGTGGAGGCCCAGGCCGCCACATTCTGCGACATTGTGGATGTCTTGGAAGAGATGTCGGTCGACTGGTCGCGACCGCCGTTTCGTTCCGTGGACAAAACGTTGCCTGGTGCCGTACTTGAAGCCCTGCGCGATGAGGGCGACCGCTATTTGTGCCGGCTTCAGGATCAACTCGCCGAATGCATTTCGAAGCCTGGCGTTCCAGTCTGGGCCTTACGCACGGCAATTCTCGAGTACATCAAGCTCCACTACGAGATAGAGGCAAAGCGGACCCCGGCGGTTTCTCTGGGGACGCTTCAACATGACGCCGAGGAATCAAGATGATCGTTCCGCAGGATGACCTCATCGGGCATCAGCTCCCGCACAGCTTCGCTTATACTGGAACGAGCGATCCGACTTGGATGGAGCGACTCTGGTATTCTGCCCACCCCGTGCCAGGTGGCGATGTCATCCTGAACGTCGGCTGCGGCTATCATCCAAATCGCAATGTGTTTGACGCACATGCGGGCATCACCGTCGGAAAGCGGCAGCATAATTTACGATTTTCGCAGCGCCTTGGGGCGGACCCGCTGTCCGCGGCGATCGGACCGCTGCGTTTTCAGGTTCTGGAGGGCTTGCGACGTCACAGGCTGGTTCTGGAGCCGAATGAGGCAGGCCTTTCATTCGATATTGAATTCAGCTCGGTGTTGAATCCGCATGAAGAGAACCGGCACACCGTCCGGCGCAACCTGCGCCTCCAGCACGACATTACGCGCTATCAGCAGAGCGGCCGCTATTCGGGCTGGGTCCAGTTGCACGAGACGCGCTTTGACCTTACGGCCGATGCATGGTGGGGGCAGCGGGATCACTCCTGGGGATTGCGACGCGAGCTGCGTACGGATCCTGCGCACCCGCCGATGTCCGAATACCCGCCGCACCTGTTCACGTGGCTTGTCGCGCAGTTCGACGATTGCGCCCTTCACTTGTTCATGCAGGAGAGCCAGCCTGGAAGACCGCTGTATCTGACCGGCGAGTTGGTATTCAAGCAAGATCTGCCGCGTGATGGCCAATGGGCGATCAAGGATGTGGAACATGATTTGCGTTGGGCCAATGACCCGCACGGGCAGACCGTCGAGTCCGGTACATTGATCGTGACGTTCGCCAATGGGCAATCGCGAAAGTTCACTCTCCGCGCGCTCCCGGCGAGGTACTTCCTGAAGGGCGGGATGTATGGGGGATATCGGGGCTGGTTTCAGGGGGATGACAAGGGGCCGTATCACTTCGAACACGATGTGTGGGACCTCTCGGATGCCGGCACGCGCACGGAAGCGCGCACGCTCGGCGACAACGTGTTCGAATTCAGCGACGGGAAGAGGAACGGATACGGGATCTTCGAGTGGTGGGTCTTGAAAGGCTATCCCAGATACGAGGAAGTGCAGAAGTTTCCGGCGCCCTAAACAGGAGGCATCGTCTTGAGGTCAGATGACAACGGCGCCGTGGTGGCGGCACGATGAGGGGAGCTTTGGTAGCCAATGACGTGCGTGTCGCGCAGGACGAGGATGCAAGCAAACCGAGAGCAGCCGCCTCGCGATTGTATTGCGAGGTGAGAAAATCAAGGAGAACTCGCTCAGCACGATTGCCTAAGCGAGGACCTCTCCGAGGAACGCGAATGCCGCGGGAGGAGATATCCGCAGCCTTGGAAGATGCGTCCGGCGCAGGTTGATTTCCAGTCTCACTGCTGTGAGCCAGTGGAAGTCAAGTGGCGCGCATGTGAAGCGCAGGTGTGAGAAGTAAGAGACGAACGTGTAGCCCCAAAGGTCGTATCGAGGTCCGGAATGAAAGTATTTGCAGCGGTTGCCAGATCCTCTGAGCAGCCATTTGTGATCGAGGAATGCGAGCTCGTTCGGCCGTCAGCCCGCGAGGTCAGGGTGAAGGTTCATGCATGTGGCATCTGTCACACCGATAGCGCGGCGAGGCTTCAACACCTTCCAGTGCCCTTTCCGCAGACCCTTGGTCATGAAGGAGCCGGCGTCGTCGAAGAAGTTGGCAGCGAAATCACCTCGCTTGTGCCGGGCGATCATGTGATCATGACGTTTGGCTCCTGTGGTCGCTGCGAGAGCTGTGCTAGCGCCAGGCCAGCATATTGCGACGACTTTCTTGCGATCAATATCGCCGGCAAACGGGACGGAGGGGCCCCGCTTCGTCAAAACGGACTGCCCATCGGACAGCATTTCTTTTCGCAGGCTGCCTTTTCCACTCACGCGATCGCAAATCCGCGAAATCTGGTGAAGGTGGACGCTTCGCTACCCCTGGAATTGCTTGCCCCACTGGGCTGCGGAATACAGACGGGGATGGGAACGGTGCTAAATGTGCTGAAGCCTGCGCCTGGAACTGGAATCGCAGTGTTCGGCGTGGGTGCAGTCGGCATGTCGTCGATCATTGCGGCGAAAATCGTGGGATGTTGCCCCATCATTGCTGTGGACCTTGTTCAGGAGCGATTGGAAGCCGCTCGCTCTTTCGGGGCCACCCACGTGATCGACGGACGCTCGGCCGACGTCGCGCTGCAGATCAAGGCGATCACAGGAAAGGGCGCGCATTTCAGTATCGATACGACCGGCCATCCGCCGGTAATTACCGAGGCGACCAATTGCCTTCGGAAGCTTGGCGTAGGAGCCCATCTGGCTGCGCCCCCCAGGGGAACACAGTATTGCATCCCATCTCATGTGCTCTCCGGAGCCGGTCTCACCTGGCGCGGCGTGGTTGAGGGAGACTCCGACATTCAGACATTCATACCGGAGATGGTTAGGTACTACAGGACAGGCCAACTTCCCCTTGATCGTATGGTGACCACGTACCCGCTTGCGTCGATCAATCAGGCGATTGCGGATTCAGAATCCGGAAAGGTTCTGAAGGCTGTTCTTGTCATGCCCTGACGGTCGAACTTCACCCGTACCCGACCGGCCGAATCTTGTGCCTGATAACGTCATTGCCGGCTGCCAGCTCGCACCGGCGGCTGGCCGATACCTCGCGCAATCAACGAGTTGAGGTCCGGATGAGCCATTTGTCCGCTGTGCTCGGCGAGTGCCTAGCCTCAGCGCTGCAATCAAGAGGGGCGGCGCCTGGCAATCAGCGCCGGTCACGGCAGTTTGCGCCCGGCTTGAGCAAGCTGTTTTCAATGTGGTTCTTGTCGGCGGCGGCGTCGGCAACGTTTTGCCAGGAAGTTGAGAAGAGGTTTGCTTTCGGGATGATGAAGCAACACTTCAGCGCCGTTGCGCGCCTAAGGCGTTGCTGGTTGCCGATCTGCCATTTCGTTTGTTTATCTCGGGCTGACGTCCCATGGAGCTTCCATCCGGCGGTGTTTTCGCACGACCGAATAACCAGCCGAGTATGTCTCGTTCGATGATCGCGCAATCATTAGGAGATCCCAATACGTCCTCGGTCGTTTTGAAGACGTCGATTTCTTTTTTTCTCAGCCGATTGACAGTGTTATCGCGCAGTCTCTAGGACCCCACCCTCAGCTCGACGGTGTTCAGATGAGAAAAGTACTCGCTGCAAAGCTGCACGGTATCCATGTTACGGAGGCCGATCTTCAATACCACGGCTCCGTTACTCTCGACCCCGAGCACTGTCACGAGGCCGGAATTTTGCCGATGGAGTTCGTGGAGATCTGGAACAAGAACTCCGGGGCACGCATCTCGACATATGTCATTTTTGGCAAACGCGGCTCGCGCTGCTGTGTCCTCAACGGTGCCGCTGCGCGGACCTGCTAGGTAGGTGACCCACTGATCATCTGCAGTTCGGCATACCTCGACGAGCGGCGAATTGTTGATTTGAAGCCAAGGATTCTCTCGTTCGATCGCAGCAATCAGGTAACTGATCGCCTGACCCACTCGGTCTCCTTGGACTCTGCGGGAGACTACGGTTTTGAAATAATAGGCGAGCTGGGCGACACTAAAGCCTTGCCACTTCGCGGTGCAGGATCGAATTGAGATCATCGATGGATGGGAATCGGAAATGAGCCATGTTTCGGAGCAGCCGGCTGAACGTGTTACGATTCCCGTTCTGCAGCGGTGGAAGGAGGAGAGGCGGCGTCTCGTCATGACCACCGCTTACGATGCGGTCGCGGCACGTATCGCGGACCCCGCCGTCGATATCATCCTGGTCGGTGATAGTGTTGGCAACGTTTGCCTAGGATTTGAAAACACACTGCCCGTCAGCGTAGCGATGATGAACCATCATCTTGAAGCCGTTGCGCGCACCAAGCCTCGTGCATTGCTCGTCGCCGACATGCCGTTTCTCAGCTATCACCTTAGTGTCGAGGAAACCATACGGAACGCCGGCGGGTTCCTGCAGCGAGGCGCCGCGGCGGTGAAGCTGGAGGGCGGAGGAAAACGTATCAAAATGGTACGTGCCCTGGTCGATTGCGAGATACCCGTGATGGGCCATCTCGGTCTTACCCCGCAGAGCGTCAATGTCATGGGTGGCTTCAAGGTGCAGGGACGTAGAGCCGATGAGGCGCTGCGTTTGCTCGATGATGCTCATCGTCTGGAGCAGGCCGGCTGTTTCGCGGTGGTGCTGGAAGGAATTCCAGCCGAGCTTGCTGCTCGAGCCACGGAAATCCTGGGCATACCGACGATTGGAATCGGCGCTGGTCCAGGCTGCTCCGGTCAAGTGCTCGTGTTTCACGATGTGCTGGGCCTGACTGAAGGTCGCCATCCCAAGTTCGTTCGCGCCTATGTTGAGGGATTTCAGCTGTTGCATGATGCGCTTTTGCGGTGGGCGGCAGATGTCCGCAGCGGTGGATTCCCGGGCCGCCAGGAGTCCTATCGGCTTCCCGAAGGCCTTGGCGACGCAATCGCAAACTGGGCGCCCTCCGACGCAGCCTGATGAGGTAATAGCTCGACATGCAAACAATTGTGACGGTCTCTGAGCTTCGCCAGACGCTCACTCAGGCGCGTCGCGCCGGTGGACGGGTCGGATTCGTGCCGACAATGGGTTATCTCCACGACGGCCATCTCGCGCTGGTTGCGGCGAGCCGTGCGCAATGCGAGGTGACCGTGGTCAGCATTTTCGTCAATCCCACTCAGTTCGGACCAAACGAGGATCTCAGTACTTACCCGCGCGACTTCCTGCGCGACGAGACACTGTGCCGCGATGCCGGTGTCACGGTCCTTTTTGCGCCGGATGCTCAAGAGGTCTATCCGAGTCAATTTGAGACCTACGTTGAGTCGGGCGAGCTGGCAAAGCCGTTGTGTGGCGCTTTCAGGCCAGGACATTTTCGGGGTGTTGCGACGGTTGTTTGTAAGCTGTTCAACATGGTGCAGCCGGACGTCGCATTCTTCGGACAGAAGGACTTTCAGCAATGTGCGGTCGTGCGTCGCATGGCGATCGATCTCAATCTTCCCATTGAGATCATCACCGTCCCAACCGTTCGTGAACCCGATGGGCTTGCGATGAGCAGTCGCAACCGGTACCTCAGCGAGGAAGAACGCCGCCGAGCCCTTGCCATCAGTCGTGGGCTGCTCGCCGCCGTTGATGAATTTCGCTCGGGGGAGCGCGACGTGGAAAAGTTGGTCGCGATTGCCAAGAGGCATTTGGAGGTCGTTGACCGGCTTCAGTACCTCGAACTTGTTGACGGCGATACACTCAAGGCCGCTCACAGTCCGCTGCGCCGGACTGCGGCACTCTGTGCTGCAGCCTATGTCGGTTCGACCCGGCTCATCGACAACGTTATGCTCGCGTTGCCAAGTCCGTAGGGCAATTCAATACTCGCGGAACACACGCCGGCCTATTCGACCGAACGTTTCGTGGCGAGTCTGAAATCCCAGTTGCGACCGGTCCGCCAGCAGAAGTATCTAGTATCGCTGCCTTCGAGAGTTGCTGACTGCAGTGGGGGGCGACGGCAATTCTGACCGCGCGCCAAGCCGGCTTGAGGGGGCTGTCGCAGCCTGGTCAACTAGCGCCTCCGCAACCGCCAGTCCGTATGAGCCGGCGAGCCCAGGCGGTCTGATCGGTGCGGCCAGTGCACCCTCCATCAGCCGTCGAGGGCCACGGCATATTTGCCGAACCCCGCGGCCAACAGAACTACGTTATCAGGCTCTCCTGGATCGACGTTGCGAGCATTGATTCGGTGCCGTCATGAATGCGGGCGATCGACAATCAACGGCCACTTTCCGCGCACGGACTCCCGGTTTCGAAATGCATCCAGCCATCGGATGAGTCGTGCGGAACCAGATCTCTTCCACAATTTTCGCCTCGAGCGGGATGAAGCTGACGGCGGATCGGAAGGCCGCACCGCTGCTGGAGCAGGTACGGTGTCCAGCATGCCGCTCTTGTTGAAGTCAGGCGCTTGGCAGGCAGGATGATGCCCCTCGCTTAGCCGCGCAACGGAGGGCGGCATAGCGGATCCAGCGGCCGTCGAAGCCATGTGCGACGGTGGGGATCGCACCCCGGGGCGAGCTCCTATTCTGGGCGAGCTGCGAAGATGCCAGGACAGCGGATTCGTCCGCTGCGAGCGAAATCGAGCTCAGGCCGATGAATTTGTCAGTCTCGACGGAGGTCGATCTTGTAGGGAACTACGCCGCGCTCCGCCGTGCCGACGTCCAGTGCGCGGCCAATAGGTGGCAGCGCGCGATGGCGGCAGTCGATGCGTTCGCATGCGCGGCATCCGGGTCCTATTTGATCAACGGCTTGTTTGTCATCTAGGTTTATGCCCTTCGCGTAGACGGTTTGAGCCGCATAAGTGACCTCGCATCCAAGTCCCACCGCCACGGCCCGCGGCCGATCGAGATATGAATTGCTGGGAAGGCTAACTGTCCGCGCTATGCAAAGATAAGTGGTTCCGTCCGGCGTGGATGCAAGTTGGACGAGTGTTCGGCCTGGCTGCGCGAACGACTGATGGACATTCCATAGCGGACAGGGGCCGCCGAAGCGGGCAAATTGAAAGCGCGTGGCGCTACTTCGCTTCAAGACATTTCCAGCGATATCGATCTTCAAGAAGTAGAATGGAATGCCGGGAGATTGGCGTCGCTGAAGGGTGCTTAGTCGATGGCAAACTTGCTCGAAGCTGGTCTTGAATCGCAGCTGAAGGCGCTCAATGTCGTATTGAGTGTCTCGAGCAGCTTGAAGAAACACCTCGTACGGCATCACCAGGGCTCCGGCGAAATAGTTTGCCAAAGCGACGCGCGCGAGGGCGCAGGCCTCCGGGTTGCTCAATTTGGCGCCTCGGACAAGGCGCTCGATGGTTTCTCCTTGCTCGATCAAGCCGATCACGTGGGCAATCCAAAAGACGCGGCTTTCCAGCGGTGCGCCTTCGGATAAATGTAAGGTCTTCGCATTGCTATCAAGCCGCCAGATCATGCCGGCATCGAGGGGCTGCTGCGAGCGAATAACTCTAATGCCCCGAAAATCGCGCAGATATCGCAGAAAGTCTTCGCCGTGACTTCCGGAGCGAAACTGCTGATCTGTTGCAAGGAGCTCGGCCGCTCGATCTAACGGTGCAAAATGATTGCGATTGGCCTGCACCCAATCGCGGACCTCATCGTAAGGAAAGCGGCTCGCCGTGCTCGCATCATCCTGCGCGATCGTCGTTTGCAGCGTCCGGTGTTCTTCCTCTAGTGCCAGATAGGCTCTGTAGAGATGAAGAAATCGGTTGGCGATGCTGGGCGCTGAGCGTACCGCAGCGCTGGCTTCCTCACCCGTCACTCCGCCTCCAAAGAGAGGGTCGCTTGCGGTTTCGCGGAGCTCGCTCGCAATCCGCATGTCGTCATTGTCGCCGAAATAGGAGACGTCTAGTGCGAACTGTCGGCTGAGCCGAAGCAAAACGTCGCCCGTGATGGGGCGTACATCGGCTTCGATTTGACAGAGATAGCCCGACGATATCCCGAGGGCTATGGCCAGTTCCGCCTGGCTTATACCGCGCGCCTTCCGAAGTCGGCGGACCCGATCGCCGGCAAAAATGTTAGCTTGGCGCATTTGCAAAATTAGCAATACCGAGAGGTTTGTAGGCAAAAATCAGCAATTTTGGCCCTCCAGTTTTCTGTGAGAGTTAGCTAAGTTTACATGAAACGTAGAGTTTTGCAAAGGTCGCTTCCAGCACCAGGCATCGGCGTAAGGGGCAAGATTGTGTTGGGGATACTCGCTGGACTTGAGGAACGTCGTGCCGGTGCCAAGCTCGGCGGCGGGGAGAAGCGCATCGAGGCGCAGCACGCCCGCGGCAAGCTGACCGCGCGCGAGCGGATCGAGCTGCTGCTCGACAAGGGATCGTTCGAGGAGTTCGACATGTTCGTCGAGCACCGCTCCACCGAGTTCGGGATGGAGAAGAACAAGATCCCCGGCGACGGCGTCGTCACCGGCTGGGGCACCGTCAACGGCCGCAAGACGTTCGTCTTCGCCAAAGACTTCACGGTGTTCGGCGGCTCGCTGTCGGAAACGCACGCGCTGAAGATCACAAAACTCCAGGACATGGCGATGAAGGCGAGGGCGCCCATCATCGGCCTCTATGATGCCGGCGGCGCCCGCATCCAGGAAGGCGTCGCCGCGCTCGCCGGTTATTCCTACGTGTTCCGCCGCAATGTGCTCGCCTCCGGCGTGATCCCGCAGATCTCCGTCATCATGGGCCCCTGCGCCGGCGGCGACGTCTATTCGCCCGCGATGACCGACTTCATCTTCATGGTGAAGAACACCAGCTACATGTTCGTCACCGGCCCGGACGTGGTGAAGACCGTCACCAACGAGGTCGTCACGGCTGAAGAGCTCGGCGGCGCCTCGGTGCACGCCACACGCTCCTCGATCGCGGACGGCGCCTTCGAGAACGACGTCGAGACGCTGCTGCAGATGCGGCGTCTGATCGACTTCCTGCCGTCCAACAACACCGACGGCGTGCCGGAATGGCCGAGCTTCGACGACATCGGCCGGGTCGACATGTCCTTGGACACGCTGATCCCCGACAATCCGAACAAGCCTTACGACATGAAGGAGCTGATCCTGAAGGTCGTGGACGAGGGCGACTTCTTCGAGATCGCGGAGAGCTTTGCCAAGAACATCGTCACCGGCTTCGGCCGCATTGCGGGCCGCACCGTCGGCTTCGTGGCCAACCAGCCGATGGTGTTGGCCGGCGTGCTCGACTCGGACGCCTCGCGCAAGGCCGCGCGCTTCGTTCGCTTCTGCGATGCCTTCAACATCCCGATCGTCACCTTCGTCGACGTGCCGGGCTTCCTGCCGGGCTCGAGCCAAGAATATGGCGGCCTGATCAAGCACGGCGCCAAGCTGCTGTTCGCCTATTCGCAGTGCACCGTGCCGCTGGTCACCATCATCACCCGCAAGGCCTATGGCGGCGCCTTCGACGTCATGGCCTCCAAGGAGATCGGCGCCGACATGAACTACGCCTGGCCGACCGCCCAGATCGCGGTGATGGGCGCCAAGGGCGCGGTCGAGATCATCTTCCGCAGTGACATTGGCGACCCCGACAAGATCGCAGCGCGCACCAAGGAATACGAAGACCGCTTCCTGTCCCCGTTCATCGCCGCCGAACGCGGCTACATCGACGACGTCATCATGCCGCATTCGACGAGGAAGCGGATCGCGCGAGCGCTGGCGATGCTGGGTGACAAGAAGATGGAAATTCCGGCCAAGAAGCACGACAATTTGCCGTTGTAGGAAGAGCTGTGTTCAAGAAGATTCTGATCGCCAATCGCGGCGAAATCGCCTGCCGGGTCATCAAGACTGCCCGCAAGATGGGAATTCAGACGGTTGCGGTCTATTCCGAGGCAGATCGCGACGCCCTCCATGTCGAGATGGCCGACGAGGCCGTGTTGATAGGCCCGCCCGCGGCAGCCGAGAGCTATCTGGTGATCGAGAAGATCGTCGAGGCCTGCCGCAAGACCGGCGCCGAGGCCGTGCATCCCGGTTACGGCTTCCTGTCCGAGCGCGAGGCATTTCCGCGCGCGCTGGAAGCGGCCGGCATCGTCTTCATCGGCCCGAACCCGGGCGCGATTGCAGCCATGGGCGACAAGATCGAGTCGAAGAAGGCG
>NZ_JALBHA010000029.1:0-33586 GCF_023006445.1 Bradyrhizobium sp. SHOUNA76 | reverse complement strand
GGCGCCCCGATCGGCGTGCTCGCCATTCATTTCGACTGGGAGCCGCAGGCCCGCGCCATCGTCCAGGGCGTGCGCATCGGCGACAGCGACCGGGCCCGCGTGCTGCTGGTCGATTCAAATTTGCGCGTCCTCGCGGCGTCCGACGGCCAGGGCATCCTCAGCGAGCGCATCTCGATCTCGCTGAACGGCCAGCGCTCCGGCTTCTATCACGACCGCAACGGCTCGCTCGTCGCCTTCCATGCGACGCCGGGCTACGAGACCTATCGGGGTCTGGGCTGGTATGGCGTGATCGTCTGCGGGGCGTGAGGCGAGAAGCGGCCGCCCCGCAAAATCGGACGGGGGTAGCCTGCCCGATCAAAAACCTGAAAAACAACCCCATGCACAGTAGCGTGAGTGTTGTTTTGCTTGATGTTTTTTGCGCCCGCCAAATCGCTTTGACTCGTCGGGCGCGGGGCTTCTGTCCCGCATCTTTGCGTTTAGGACCACGGCGGCTCTTCGCTCGCCACGGCTGCCTCGTGGTGGATCGTTACGACACCCGCCGAACGCAACCCGGTCAGCAATACAGATCTTACAGAGGCAGGATCAAATCCAATATCCTTGGCGTTTGGTGGATGTGCCTCGCTGTCCTTCAATCGGAGCGCCAAGTGCAATTGCTCGCAAAGGTGCTGAACGACGAGATTGACCTGATCGTCAGTCATGATCAGCTTCTCCTGCTACCATTTTGCTACCTAACTAGGGTGTGTACTCATTACGCGCAGCCAGCCATAACCGGATGGATGCGAGCTGCACGAAGGCAAGATAGTTGTCGGCAAGTTTATCGTAGCGTGTAGCCACTCGACGACATTGCTTGATCCGATTGAAGAACCGTTCGATCCTGTTGCGGGCGCGGTAGAGATAAGGGCTGAAGCAGATTGGATAGCTTCGATTGCTTTTGGGCGGGATGTTGGCCCACGCGCCTTTCTTCATGGCGAGGTCCCTGATCCAATCGGCATCGTAGCCTCGGTCGGCAAGCAGCATCGACCCGGATTTCAGATCCGAGAGCAATATTCCAGCAAGTCGATTGTCATGGGCCCCACCAGATGTAAGTGCCAGCCGTAGAGGAAGGCCATTACCATCGACGAGCGCATGAATCTTGCTGGTCAACCCGCCCCGTGACCGTCCCATCGACTGTGTCCAGTTTCTGGTGATGCACGCTCCATGCTGATGCACGCGGACAATGGAAGTGTCGAGCATTTGGACGGCCGCATCATGGGCGCCCGCCCGAGCGTTCATAATCTGGGCCCACACGCCCGCTCGTCGCCAACGAACGAGGCGATTGTAGCAGGTCGTGTACGGACCGAAGTTGTCCGGCAGATCGCGCCAAGGCGCTCCAGATCGCAAGACCCAGAAGATCCCATTGAGGACACGACGATCATTCACCCGCGGCACGCCGCGCGCCTTCTTCGGTAGCATCGGCCCGATTGCAGTCCACTCTTCGTCCGTGAGTTCGTAGCGCATGATCTGCCCCCTCCATCAGGAACTTGAATCACAGCAAGACGTTCGGCTCAACGTGCGAGGGGCGGTCGCTATGAAACCGAAAGCGGACCCAGTATGATGACCTCGAGTTTTGGCGTTCATGACCCAATTCGGACATTCGCTTAACACATCAGTCTCTGTAGAGTCGCTCCCAGAGATTGCGGAGTATACCCGCCGTCACGCCCCAAATTTTGCGGTCGTTGAACCAAATGGCGTAGACGCTAGTGCTCAAGCCGTTCCATTCCGCTATTTCACGCCTGTGATTGTGCGGTGCCATCAGGAGAGCGAGCGGCGCTTCGAAGGTGTCATTGACCTCACCGCGGTTGAAGTTAAGCGAGAAGCCTTCTTGCACACGCGCGAGCACTGGCAGGATGCGATAGCCGGTCGGCGTGAGTTGGACGTCAAGGTAGCCCATCGGCTCAACGAAGCGGCGGTCCAGCGATACTTCCTCTTCGGCCTCACGTAGCGCGGCTGCCGCCGGGCTGATATCAGCTGCCTCGATCTTGCCACCTGGAAACGAAATCTCTCCAGCGTGGTCCGAAAGATAAGAAGTGCGCTGCGTGAACAGCACTGTAGGCTCCGCCCGAGCGATGATCGGGACGAGCACAGCGGCCGTCCGGATTGGCCGCGTCGCCGCAATTGCTGCGATCAATTCCGGATCGGCATCATCAAGGCGCGGGATGAAGTGCGGATCGGTAAGCGCTTCCGGCCCATCGAGCGAGAGCCGCGCCTGCGCCAGCGCAAAAAACTGGGCCGTAGAGAGACGAGGGTCGCTCCGCGGCGCGCTGCCAGTCATCGCGCCTGTCCTAAGGCGGTGCGTCGCGATGGACGTAAGCAGTTTCGAGCGAATGGTCCCATCGTGATCTGATCCGCTCCTTACGCCGGCCGGTGCCTCGCGGTCGCTACGGTTCTGGCATCCAACGAGTAAGCGCCTGCACCGAGAGCAACGAAGGCGAGCGAACCGCCAACGATCGCCATATTCTTCATGAAGTGCATAAACTGGTTTGAATCGCCAAGTTGCGAGTGCCCGATAAACGCTGAGACCAAAACGTAGATCGCAAGTCCGAGCGCCACGAGGCGAGTTTGGTATCCGACCAGCATAAGCAAGCCACCGCCGATCTCTATTATGATAGCAAGCAAGGTGAAGAGTGCGGGTGCCGGAAGGCCAAGCGACGCCAAATAACCCGAAGTACCCCCGAATGCTGTCAGCTTGCCGTAGCTGAACGCCAAGAACATCGATGAAAAGAACAGACGGCCGACGAGCGCCGCAGCATCACCGTATTTCTCAAGATTGATCATGACACGCTCCGCTAGACATGGGACGCGAATGTCAATTGTCATTTAAAGCGCGGCAGTTCGGGATTGTTTTGATCCAAATCAAAGTCGCGCGAGTACGGCACTCGGTCGGCCAAGGGTGCAACAAGAGAGTATGAGTGCGCCGCACACGACGCCGCGCGGAAGTGGCTACGCCGTGCGGTCTGGACCTTGATATAGATCAAGGATAGGTACCCGCCTTTTCTCTGAAGTTGGCCCGCGCCTACATCCGATCAAGGCTGTCATCCTGCCGTGAATCGGACGCCTGATGCCAGACGTGGAGAGACCGCGAAAGTCATCGCCAGCAGTTGGGCGCATCGCTCATCGGGAGCAACCAAGATGCGTAGGATCTTCCGGGCACTCTGGGCGGGAGCGGTTGCGCTCATCCTGATTCAACTGAGCGTCCCAGCTCAAGCACAAGACCAAGTGCCGTCACAACGAATCCAGGAAGAGGTTTGGGCGCTTCTGCTTCCGTTGCCCACCTTCGGCTACGTGGTCCGCCCCGTCGGTCCCGGTCCCTTCCCATTGGTGATCATGAATCACGGTGTGGGGCCGACCCCAAAGGAGCGCAGCTTCTTCCCGCTCGCGGAATTCAGAGATGCGGCGAAGTGGTTCGCTCAGCGCGGTTACTTTGTCGTAGCGCCGGTCGGTCCGGGCTATGGCGCTTCAGCAATCGACGTGCCTGAGCGAGGTCTCTATGGGCCGTTCTTCTCCAAGATCGGCAAATGCGAGAATCCTAATTTCCGCGACGCCGGGCTTGCCATTGCCCAGATGGATCAATGGATCATCGATTACCTGGCCGGCGAAAAAATCATCGTACCGAAGGACGTCATCATCGTCGGTCAATCCGCCGGCGGATGGGGGTCGATCGCACTCTCGAGCGTCAACCCGGCAGCGGTGAAGGCCATCATCACCTTCGCCGCAGGCCGGGGCGGCCGCGTCGGCGGCAAGCCAAACAACAATTGTGCGCCCGACAAATTGGTCGAAGCGACCGCGGCGTTCGGTCATACGTCCCGCGTGCCAATGCTATGGCTTTACAATGAGAACGACACATACTTCGGACCGGATCTATCGAAGCGGATGCATCAGGCATTTGTCGGTGCCGGCGGCAAAGCCGAGTACCATCTGCTACCGGCGTTCGGAAATGACGGTCATTTCTTCATCTGCTCGCCGGATGCCATTCCGATTTGGTCGCCGTTGGTAAGCAAGTTTTTGGACGAACAACGTTAGTTACCGGCTGGTCACCCTTGCCGCATCTGAAGGTCCCGCGATCTTCCGGAACGTTCTCTGCGGCGAGGAAGCCCCAACGAAGCGAGAAAGAGGCCCAAATGGGTATGCTCGTCGACGGCGAATGGCGTGACGTCTGGTACGATACGGCGAGTACCGGCGGCCGCTTCGAGCGCAAGGCAAGCTCGTTTCGCAACTGGGTGACGGCGGACGGCGCGCCGGGTCCGACCGGCGCGGGTGGCTTCCCGGCCGAGCGAGGACGATACCACCTCTACGTCAGCCTGGCCTGTCCCTGGGCGCACCGGACCCTGATCATGCGACGGTTGAAGGGCCTCGAGAACGCCATCTCCCTTTCGGTGGTCAACTGGCGCATGCGCGAACGAGGCTGGACGTTCGCGCCGGGCCCATGCGTGACAGGCGATCCCGTCAATGGTGCCGAGACGCTCAGCCAAGTCTACGTTGCGGCGGACCCGCACTATACCGGCCGGGTCACGGTGCCAGTCCTTTGGGACAAGACCCGCCGGACCATCGTCTCCAACGAATCGGCTGAAATCATCCGCATGTTCAACAGCGCCTTCGAGGACATCGACGCGGCGCCGGGCGACTACTATCCCCAGCACATGCGCGCGGAAATCGACGCGCTCAACGAGCGCATCTACAGCGACGTCAATAACGGCGTGTACCGCGCTGGGTTCGCGACCACGCAGGCCGCCTACGAAGAAGCCGTCGTGAAGCTGTTCGAGGCCCTTGACTGGCTGGAGGGGCGGCTCTCGGAATCATGCTTCCTCACGGGCGACCAACTCACCGAAGCCGACATACGGCTGTTCACGACGCTTGTGCGGTTCGATGCCGTGTACCACGGTCATTTCAAGTGCAACTTGAGGCGTATCGCCGATTATCCGGCGCTGTGGCGCTTTGTCCGGGAGATTTACAATCTCCCCAACGTTTCGGAGACGGTCAACCTCCACCACATCAAGCACCACTACTATGAGAGCCACACCACCATCAATCCGACAGGCGTGGTACCGCTCGGACCGGTCATCGACTTCGGATCGTCAGCGCCGCACCCCGATTGATGCGAAGCATCTGCGCTCGCGCGAGGAAAGAAGCTGCTTCCGTTGATTTAGATCAAGCATTCAACTGCCGGCAGTGGTCCCGTTTTCAACAAGAGGCAGATACGTGTCGGCCTGCCTCGTAGAGCGACCTCCTGCCTGTCCACCGCATCAGACCGTCGACGGGTTCGACCTAACCACGAATGGAGTCCGTCATGTCAATCGCCTCCAAGCTGTTTTCCTGCGCGTTTGCCTCCGCGCTCGCATTAATGACGTTGTCGCCCACCTCGAACGCGCTCGCCCAGACCAACAATCCCGCGCAACGCGCCAGCGTATTGCCATCGGGCGGTGGCGCCGCGCTCTTCGACGCATCCGACGCCGTCATCCTGTTGTTGGATCACCAGTCCGGCTTGTTCCAGACCGTCAAGGACATCAGCGTCTCCGAATTGCGCTCGAACACGATCATGCTCGCGAAACTCGCGACGCTCCTGAAAATTCCCGTCATAACGACCGCTTCCGAGCCCAACGGACCGAATGGGCCGCTGATGCCCGAAATTCATCAGTTCGCGCCGGATGCAGTCTATGTGGGACGCAAAGGCGAAGTGAATGCCTGGGACAACGACGACTTCGTCAAGGCCGTGCGCGCGACCGGGAAAAAGACGCTGATCATGGCCGGCGTGTGGACCAGCGTCTGCGTGATGTTTCCGGCCTTGGACGCGAAGGCGGCCGGGTTCAAAGTCTATGCCGTGATCGATGCGTCGGGCGATCCGAGCGAAATGGCATCGCGCACCACAGTCGCCCGCTTCATCCAGGCGGGAGTCATTCCGACTTCCACCAACGCGGTGCTGTCCGAAGCGCATCGCACCTGGAATCGTCCCGAGGCCGCCGAACTCGCAAAGCTTTACGCGTTGGTGGCGCCAAACTACGCGGCGGTCATCGAGAGCTACCAGAAGGCCCAGGACGCCGCGAAGCAAGCGACGACGGGTGCCGCTACGAAGTGAGCCGGCGACCGTCTGGCAGGAGGGACCCGTATGATACTCGTCACTGGAGGCACGGGCGCCATTGGAAGCGAACTTCTGCGGTTGCTTTCCCAAGCCGGGATCCACGCACGCGCCCTTGTCCGCAACCGAAACAAAGCTCCGGAATTGCCGGGCGTCGAATGGGTCGTCGGGGATCTGGCTCGGCCAGAAACCTTGCCAGCGGCCTTCAAGGGCGCTGAGAAGCTGTTCCTTCTCACTCACTACTATGAAGACATGGTGGCGTTGCAGCATAACGCCATCGTCGCGGCGCGCACTGCAGGCGTCTCGCATGTGGTGAAGGTCTCGGCGTTCGCTGCGACCGACCACTCGAAGGCCCCGATCGGCCAATGGCATTACCAGATCGAGAAGGAGCTGCAGGAGTCGGGCATGGCCTGGACAATGCTCCAGCCTCACCACTTCATGACGAACCTCGTCGCCCAAGCCGAGTATGTCATCAGGGAGGGCGCGATCTACTCCCCCTCGGGCGACGGGAAAATTCCCTACGTCGATCCGCGCGACGTCGCTGCCGTCGCCTTTGTCACGCTCACCCAGCCGGGCCACGAAGGCAAAACATACGTGGTCACGGGAAGCGAGGCGATTTCATATCGGCAAGCCTCCGCGATTATCGGCGCGACGATCGGCAAGAAGCTGCGGTTTATCGACGAGTCTCCGGAGCAAGCCCGGGCGCGCCGCGTCCGAGAAGGCGTCCCTCCGGCCGTGATCGAGAGCATTCTTGCCATCGGGGCCTATCAACGTGCAGGCGGAAAAACGGTGACGATCACCAACACCGTCGCGGACCTCACGGGTCGGCCGCCGCGAACTGTTTCCGAGTTCATCAAAGAAAACGCCTCCGTCTTTACCGGCCGTTAGCGCATCAGCCGGGGCGGCACCTCCGATGGATTCGCACTCCTCCCAAATCGGGCTCATCGGACTTCCCCTGGTGCTGCTCGCCGCTGCCGTCGTCAGCGTACCGATCGCGCGTTTCGGTCGACTCTCGGCCATCGTCGCCTATCTGATAGCTGGCGTGGTGATCGGGCCCTATGGCCTGAAGATCTTCGACACGCCCGAGCACATCCTGCCAGTCGCCGAGCTTGGGGTGGTGATGCTGTTGTTCCTCATCGGGCTCGAACTCGAGTTCTCGCGTCTGCTCGCAATGGGACGCGACATCTTCGTGCTTGGCACCGCGCAGCTCCTGCTCACCACGGCGGTGATCTGGGCACTCTCGCTACTGACCGGACTATTCGACTGGCGCGGCGCACTGGTCGCAGGTCTGGCGCTCGCGCTCTCCGCCACCGCGATCGCGTTGAGCATTCTTGAGGAGCGGGCCCAGCTGCAGCACACCTATGGCCAGCGCGCCTTCGCGATCCTGCTGTCCCAGGACATGGCGGTCGTGCCGTTGCTGGCCCTGGTGCCCCTGCTGGCTGCCCCCGGGGCGGCCGGCTCGAAATTGAGCCTGGCCGAAACTGCCGGGAATGTGGCGCTGATCGGGGGCGCCATCGCCGCGCTGGTTCTTGCCGGCCGCTATCTCCTCAATCCGTTCTTTCGCCTCCTCGCTGGAACCGGCGCGCGCGAAGTGATGACGGCGGCCGCCCTGCTTGTCGTGCTCGGCGCCGCGTTGCTGATGCAGGTCGTCGGCATGTCGATGGCGCTTGGAGCATTCCTTGCCGGCGTCCTGCTCGCGGGGTCCAACTTTCGCCATCAGCTTGAAGCCGACATAGAGCCCTTCCGCGGCCTCCTGCTGGCGCTGTTCTTCATGGGCGTCGGCATGACGATCGACAAGGCGATCGTGTGGGAAAATATATGGTTGGTCATCACCGCGGCGCTGGTCATCACGTTGCTCAAGGCCGGCGTGGTCTGGGCACTGTTCCGCGTAACATGCTCCGAGCCCGGTGACGCGTTGCGCGCGGGCTCGGTGCTCACCGGCGCGGGCGAGTTCGCCTTTGTGTTGCTGCCGCTTGGTGTCTCGCTCGGGATTTTGAGCGTCACACAGGGCAGCCTGCTTTCCGCTATCGCGGCGATAACGCTACTGATCGCTCCGCCGTTCGCGGCGCTGACGGAGACGCTTCTGCGTCGCTTCGCCACTCGCGACCAACGTGCCACCGACGACTTCGACGGGACTAACGCCTCCGTACTGGTGATCGGATTTGGCCGCTTTGGGCAGATCGTGGCGCAATACCTGCTGGCCGAGGATGTCGACGTCACGATCATCGATCTCGATCCCGAAATGATCCGCGTCGCCGGCCGTTTTGGCTTCAAGGTCTATTACGGTGACGGCGCCCGGCTCGACGTGCTGCGCGCGGCAGGTCTTGGTCGAGCCCGGCTGATTGCGATCTGCACCAGCGGTGAAGGGGCGACAAACCGCATCGTCGAGCTAACGCGTACCGAATTTCCCGGCACCAAGATCTTCGCCCGTTCGTACGACAGGGGCCACACGCTGCAACTGTTGGCCCATGAAGTCGACTATGAGCTGCGCGAGACCTTCGAATCCGCGATGAGCTTTGGCCGCGAGACTCTCGTAGCAATCGGTATCCGCCCCGACCGTGCGGCCATCGTGGAGGATTTCCTCCGCACGCGCGATCGTGACCGGCTTGCCGTGCAGCAGGCCGAGGGCATCTACGGTGGACTCGATCTGCTGCGCACGCGACCCACACCAGCTCCACTGAGCGTGGTGCAACACGACGCGCAGGCTCTGAACATCGAGGCCGCAGAGCTTATCGGGCGCGCAGGCGAGGAGACGCCGGGGTGATGGAACTCGACGTCCACAATATAGTGCCGCCTCGGCCCTGTAGCCGCCACATGCGTTGATGACCCACAAGGAACATCGCAAGGACATGCCCCAGTTTCCTGCGCACTCGCGCGAGAAGGAAGCCCGACAGGTTGTCCAAGAGCAAATCGGCGACCAACGCGAGATACAAAAGAAGCTTCGCCGCCAGAGGTCAGGGCATCTGTTTTCGGGACCATACTCTCAGACTGAACCGCGCCGACTATCCAACCTATTCAATTTTGCTCAGACTAGAAAATAAAAGCCGCCTCCGTTGGCAGCCTCTTTCACTTACCTGCGAACAGCCTGGGCCCATCGCGACATATTGCGCTGCCGCACGAACGTGGTCGCTGTAGAGGCAAAGCGGACGTAGTCTTCCTTGGATCACGCAGCGGGTTTTATGGGTACACGGCCTAGGTAGCACACATGAAATTCGGGTGGTACGCGATTGGACCTCCCCAAGGATCAACCCCGCGCGATTGCCGATGGGCGGGCCCCCAGTGGTCGGCAGGGCGGCCCCCTTCGGGACCGGGGCGCAGGCAGAGCTAGCAGGATCGCGGTCGACTCACGATCGTTGCGACCGTTGATCCAAGGGGCGGCGAGCCAGCAGTGGTTGAACGTTCCGCGTGACGCACCAACAGTCGTGAACTACGATACAGCAGGGGCTTGCTTGATCTGTTGGAGAGCAACCATGGCCTACGCGATCATTCATCACTTCCCCGGCGGCACGAAAGATCAGTACGAGAAGTCGATTGCCGCCGTGCATCCGAGTTCGGGCGGCCTTCCGGCGGGCCAGATCTTCCACACGGCCGGGGCCTCGCCCGGTGGTTGGACCGTGATCGCGGTGCACGACACGAAGGAAAGCTGGGAACGGTTCCGCGAACAGATCCTCATGCCGCGCTTGACGCAAGGCATCGAGGGGGGATTGGCCGGGCCGCCGCAGGAAACCGCATTCGAGACGCACACGTTCAGCAGGTAGCGTCGCATCGTCGCCAGTCGGGCGGACAATCCGCACCGCGCGGCCTCTAGCCTTTGCGCGGCAGACCGAGCCGTGGCCTCATCCACTGACGGCTTGCGATTGCCTTTCGCGCGGCAGGCTCGACGGGAGCAGGGTCGGTCTTGGCCCCGAGCTGAACAACGCAGCAACCGCCGCAATGTCGGCTGCCTGCGACTGACCGGACGTCGTACGATGATTGCGATGACCGCCGCTTTTGACCCGTTGCGAACTATACGGTCGCGAGCCTTTCAAAGAGTTCCAGTTGCACTGTCCGTTTGACCCGCAAATACATGGTGATAGTGTTTGTCATTCGCCTCTGTCCGGGAGGACACAATGGGATGGTTTGACCGACTGTTCGGAAGGACGTCGGCGCCTGCTACCCGACTTTTTGCGAGATTTAGGCGGAAATCGCGGGCACCGACTGATCCTGATCTTCTGAAGATTGCCAAAGACCGAAGAGGGCATGTCTCACGGAGAGCCGTGAGAGATGAATATAATCGGCTGCTGTTGGAGAAGTACGCGCACGATAAGTCTTGATGTCTAATCCGATCCAGTCGTGCCACGACGGGCAATGCTGGCGCTCGGTTAGTGTGACAAAATTACGCGCTGACCGGGCGCGAGGACGGACACCCAGGCGGACCCGCGTTCCCGAAGTGCCCTGCGCGAGCGTCGTCATCGCGCGGTACCCGTCTCGCGCGACCGTAGGCAACGTCCCCGAACGGTCCCTCTCATGAATGTCGCCTCGAAATCTCCGGAGCATTTTTCGGCAAGTCAGGCTCGTTACAGGCAAGAGTCCGCCCCATTGCTCGGTTAGGATGCGCGTCGCGTCACGTTAATCGACCAGGAGCGCGAACGGGAATGGCCCTGACCATCCCACGCTCGCACAATGCCCAGGAGACATGTCATGAAGATCGTCGTGATTGGCGGCAGCGGATTGATCGGATCCAAGCTCGTGGCGAAGCTCAAGCAGCAGGGCCACGACACTGTGGCAGCTTCGCCGAAATCCGGCGTGAACGCCGTGACCGGCGAAGGCCTCGCTGCGGCACTGGCGGGCGCGGATGTCGTCGTCGATGTCGCCAACGCGCCGTCCTGGGAGCCCGCCGCCGTGCTCGAATTCTTCGAGCGTTCGAGCAGGAATCTCGTCGCGACAGAGGCTGCGGCGGCCGTGAAGCATCACGTGGCCCTGTCGATTGTCGGGACCGAACGGTCGCCCGACAACGCCTATTTCCGTGCCAAGCTCGCGCAGGAGACAATCATCAAGTCTTCCTCGGTCCCCTACTCGATCGTGCGCGCCACCCAGTTCTTCGAATTCCTCGGCGCCATTGCCGAAACGGGTGCGACAGACGGCAGGATCGTGGTTCCCTCGGCCTTGTTTCAACCGATCGCTGCCGACGACGTCGCCGTGCGCCTCGCCGAGGTCGCAACGGGCAGGCCGCTCAATGGCACGATCGACATCGCCGGTCCCGAGAAGGCTCCCTTCAATGAATTCATCGCACGCCGCCTGAAGGCATCCGGCGACGCCCGTCCGGTGGTCGGAGACCCAAAGGCACCGTATTACGGCGGCCCCATCGACGACACATCGCTGAATCCGCTCGGCGAGGCCCGGCTCGGGGCAACGCCGCTCGCAACATGGCTCGCGAGCCTCTGAGACCTGCAATCACGGACCACCGCAGTGAAGGAGCCCCCATGCGCAGATTGCTGATCGCCACAGCGGTTTATGCCGCCTCATTGCTGACGGCGCATGCAGCCGAGCCGGCAGCGTCATTGGCGAAAGTCACGGTCGTGTTCGACCAGGCGCTGCCCAACGTGCCCGGCAAGAGCATGAAGGGCGTGCTCGTCGAGTACGGGCCCGGAGGCTCCTCACCCGCCCACATCCACGCCCCCTCTGCCTTCATCTATGCGACGGTCCTGGAAGGCGCGATCCGCAGCCAGGTCAATGACGGCCCCACCAAGGTCTTTCACAAGGGCGAGAACTTCTCCGAGCGGCCGGGTGATCGCCATGGAGTGAGCGCCAATGCCAGCGACACCGAGCCGGCGAAGCTGCTGGCCGTCTTCGTGGTGGACACGACCGACAAGGAGCTGACGACGCCGATCGCGAAGTAGCGTTCACCCAGGGCGCTTTCCGGTCGCCGCCATCTCTGCCGCCAGCAGCAGTGCGGCGCGGCTGGCGCCGATCGATGCGACGCCCTGTCCTGCGATGTCGTAGGCGGTGCCGTGCGCGGGCGTGCAGATCGGGAATGGAAAGCCGCCGAGCAAGGTCACGCCGCGATCGAAGCCCATCAGCTTCATCGCGATCTGGCCCTGGTCGTGATACATCGTCAGCACCGCATCGAAGGCGCCGCCCTTGGCGCGCAGAAACACAGTATCGGCGGGAAACGGCCCCTCCGCGGCGATGCCTTGGCGCTGTGCGGCCGCGACCACGGGCGCGATGATATCGATCTCCTCGCGGCCGAAATTGCCGCCGTCGCCGGCATGCGGATTGAGACCAGCAACCGCAATGCGTGGCCGCGCGAAGCCGGCCTTGCGCATGCAGGAATCGGTCAGCTCGAGCGCGCGATGGATGCGTTCGCTGGACAGCCGCCCGGCGACGTCCTTGAGCGGCATATGGGAAGTCACCCGTGCATTCCAAAGCCGGTCCAGCACGTTGAACTCGCTCGCCGCGGTCTCGAGACCGACCACCTCCGCTGAGAACGCAATCTCGTCATCATATTCAGCGCGGGCAAGCCGCATCGCCTGCTTGTTGAAGGGCGTGAAGCAGACGGCATCGGCACGTCCGTCGCGGCCCAGTTCGAGTGCGTGCTTGTAATTCGTCAGGGCGAACTTTCCGCCGGCAAGGGTCGCAGACTTCGGTTCGACCTCTTTGGGATCGAGATGGCCGAGATCGATAAACAGCGCCTCGCCCTCTGCCGCGCGCAGGTCGACCCCCTGCTCCACTGTCGTCAGCTCCGGCTTGACGCCGGCAATGCGCGCGCCTGCATCGAAGATGCGACGGTCACCGATGACGACGAGCCGACTTTGGGCACGGATGTCGTCCTGCACCGTGAGCTTCGCCGTCAGCTCCGGGCTGATGCCGGCGGGATCTCCCATTGCCAATGCAATCAGCGGCTTTGCGGTCATATGATCACCTTCTCCTGGGCGGTCGTTTCGGTTGCGGGGGATGCGGGCTTGCGCCGGATCCGCGCGAGCTGCAGCACGAGCGGAAGCAGCAGAAGCGCAATGCCGGCGACGATCAGGCACGTCACCAGCTTGTTTGCAAAGAAGATCCCGAGTGATCCCTTGGACATCAGCATCGACTGCCGGAACGCATCCTCGGCCTTGTCGCCGATCACGATCGCGAGCACGAGCGGCGCCAGTGGATAGAACAGCTTCTTGAAGAGATAGCCGACGATCCCGAAGCCCAGCATCATCACGACGTCAAGATAGGAGTTCGACACCGAATAGGCGCCGACGACGCAGATGATCACGATCAGCGGCGCGATCACCACGAAAGGTATCCGCATCAAGGCGGCGAAGACCGGAACGGTCAGCAGCACCAGCGCGACGGCAACGATATTGCCGACATACATCGAGGCGATCAGGCCCCAGACGAAGTCCTTCTGGTCGACGAACAGCATGGGCCCGGGATTGAGGCCCCAGATCATCAGCCCGCCCATCATGACGGCCGCGGTCGCCGAGCCGGGAATACCGAGCGAGAGCATCGGCAGCAGCGCGCTGGTGCCAGCGGCATGATCGGCGGTCTCCGGCGAGATGATGCCTTCGACCTCCCCTGTGCCGAAATACCGACCGCGACGCGAGAAGCGGCGGGCGATGCCGTAACTCATGAAGGAGGCCGCGGTCGGGCCACCCGGCGTGATCCCCATCCAGCATCCGATCGCAGCGCTCCGCAGCAGCGCAATGCCATGCCGCGGCAGGCGGCCGACCGCGCGGAACACCTCGGACCAGTCGATCTTCGAGGAAACCGCGCGAGCATGAAACTCCTCTTCGACGGCAACCAGCAGCTCGCCGATACCGAACAGGCCCATCACCGCGACGACGAAGTTCACCCCCTTGACCAGTTCGTCGACCCCCATCGTGAGCCGGACGCTGCCGGACACCGTGTCGATGCCGATCGCTGCGATCGCAAAGCCGATCGCCAGCGCCACGATCGTCTTGATCGGGGCCGCGCCGCCCATGCCGACGAAGCTCGCAAAGGCCAGGAAATAGACCGCGAAATATTCAGCCGGCCCGAAGGCGAGCGCGACCTGCGCCACCCACGATGCGAGGAAGGTGATCAGGATGACGCCGATCAGCGCACCGAACGCGGCCGAGCCGAAGGCAGTGGCGAGCGCCGTGGTCGGCCGGCCGTCGCGCGCCATCGGATAGCCGTCGAAGGTGGTGGCGACCGAGGACGGCTCGCCCGGGATGTTGAACAGGATCGAGGTGACCGAGCCGCCGAACAGTGCGCCCCAATACATGCTGGAGAGCAGGATGATGGCAGACACCGGCTGCATGCCAAAGGTCAGCGGCAGCAGCAGCGAGACGCCGTTCGGCGCGCCAAGCCCCGGCAGCACGCCGACCAGAATGCCGAGCAGCACGCCAACCACCATGAGGACGAGGTGCGGCATGGTGACCGCGATGGTGAAGCCGTGCCAGAGCTCCGAGAGATTCTCCATCGGCCTCTCCGTCAGAACCCGAGCGCCGCAGCAAGCGCGCCGTGCGGCAGGCTCACCTGGAACATGCGCTCGAACACGACATAGAGCGCGAGCGCGGTCGCTGCCGCCATGGCCAGCGCGCGCGGCACGGATTGGTGCCGGGGAATCGCCTGCACCGCGAAGACATAGAGCGCCGAAGCGACGTACATGCCGGTCAGCGGGATAGCGGCGACGAAGATCGCAGCCGGCACGAACAGGCCGGCAAGCCGGCGCAACTCGATGGACGTGATGGCGATGGGGACGTTTGCCAGAGCCGCCACCGGCAGCGCGCCCCGCACCAGGTTGTAGAGACTTCCGAGCACGATGACGATGCCGGTCAGGAACGGAAACGTACCGGCCTCGACCCCCGCACTCGACCAGCCGATGCCGTTGTCGAGGCTGGAAACGACGACGGCGACACCAAAACCGCCCGTGAGGATGGCGGTCGCAAGTTCAAGCGCGCGGCGGGAGATCATTCGGGGCTCCCGATGACGAGAGACAACAGGACGTCATTCACCAGCCTCGTCCTGAGGAGCGCGCCCTTGCGCACGTCTCGAAGGACGGCCACAGGCCGGATGGCGCCCGCGGCCATCCTTCGAGACGCCCGCTTTCGCGGGCTCCTCAGGATGAGGTTCTCGGATGCGATTGGCTTCATGGAAGCGATTGGCCCACGAACAATTCAGCTCACTTCACCAGCCAGCCCTGCTCGCCCGCGACCTGCTTGACGTGCTCGAGGTCCTGCTTGATGAACTTGTCGAACTCGGCGCCGGTCAGGAACGTGTCGACCTGGGAGGTCTTCTCGATGTAGTCCTTCCATTCCGGTGTCGCCTGCACCTTCTTCATGAGGTCGACATAGAACGCGGCCTGGTCCGGCGTGACCTTGCCGGGCAGCCACACCGTACGCGGCTGCTCATATTGCTTGATGTCGAGCCCCTGCTCGACGCAGGTGGGGACGTCGCTCCAGCCTTCGCTTGCGGTGACCTTGGGCCCCTGCGGCAACCGTTTCGGACTGAAGACACAGAGCGGGCGCTGCGTGCCGCCGCGCCATTGCCCGAGGCTTTCGCTGGGGTTGTTGACGTGGGAATCGAGATGTCCGCCGGCGAGCTGCACGGCGGTCTCCGCGCCGCTCTTGAACGGGATATAGGTCAGCTTGACCTTGCCGGCTTTCTCGATCATCCGCGTCAGCACCTCGTCGGTGTCCTTTGACTGGGCGCCGCCCATCTTGAACTCGCCCGATGCGGCCGCCTTGAGATAATCGCCCGCCGACTTGAAGGGAGCGTCTTGCTTGACCCAGAGCAGGAACTCGTCCTGCGCCATCGCGGCGATCGGGGTGAGATCGGTGTAGTTGAAGGCGACCTTGGAGACGAGCGGCTGCTGCCAGGCGTTCGACGTCCCAAAGATCACCTTGTAGGGATCCCCGGCCGAGGCCTTGCCGTAGACGTAGCCTTCCGCACCACTGCCGCCACCCTTGTTGACAACGACGATCGGCTGCTCCGTCAGCTTGTGCTTGGTGATGATGTTCTGCACCGCGCGGGCGAGATTGTCGGTCCCGCCGCCCGGCCCGGCGGTTGCCACGAACTCGATCGGCTTTTGCGGTTGCCAGGCACTAAGCGCCGGCATCGTGCCGGCGAGCACGGTCGCGGCTGCGGAGAGCAGGAATAATGACGTCCGACCCATGATTTCCTCCAGCTGATTTTGTCTTTTATGTTCTTGTCTTTGTTCTTGTCGTCTCGAAATACGCTCAGGCGACGCGTTCCTCGCGTCTTCCTGAGGCCAGCACGATTGCACCTTCTTTTTCGAGCGCTTCGATCTGGCTCTGGTCGAACCCGTGCTCGGCCAAAACCTCACCTGTGTGCTCACCATAGACGGGCGCCCCTGATCGCACTTTGCCTGGCGTCTCCGAAAACTTGACGGGAAGGCCGATCGTCTTGACCGGACCGAGGGTGGAATGCTCGACCTCGACGACCATCTCGCGCGCCAGCGTCTGCGGATCACTCAGTGCCTCCAGCATGTCATGCACGGGTCCGCACGGTACGCCCTTCTCGTCCAGCGCCGCGAGCCAGTGCGCCCGCGATTTGGTGCGGAAGCGCTCGCCGAGGACCGCTTCGAGCTCCTTCAGGTGCGCCATGCGGTCGGCCCCGGTGACGAAGCGCGGATCGGCGGCGAGCTCGCTGGCGCCGAGCGCCTCCAGCATCAACAGCCAGTGCTTCTTGTTGGCGCCGCCGACCACGAGCCAGCCGTCCGAGGCCTCAAAGGCCTGATACGGCGCGTTGAGCGGATGGGCCGAGCCCATCGCGCGCGGCGCGGTGCCCGCGGCGAGCGCGATGGTCGATTGCCAATAGGTCTGCACCAGGGCAGCCTCGTAAAGCGAGGTCTCGACCCACTGCCCTTCGCCGGTCTTGAGACGATGCGTATAGGCGGCGAGGATGCCCATGCTCGCGAGCAGACCGGCGGTGATGTCGGACAGCGGCGGGCCGCATTTGACGGGCGGACCGTCGGGACGTTCGCCGGTAAAGCTCATGATGCCGCTCATCGCCTGCGCGACGAGGTCAAAACCGCGACGATGCTTGTAGGGACCGGTGCGGCCAAAGCCCGACAGCGAGCAGTAGATCAGCGCCGGGAATTCGGCGTGCAGATCCTCATAGCCGAAGCCGAGGCGCTCCATCGCGCCGGGCGCGAAGTTCTCGACCAGCACGTCGGCGTTTGCAATCAGCCGCCGCAGCACCTGCTTGCCGCCGTCGGTCTTCAGATCCAGCACGACGCCGCGCTTGTTGCGGTTCATCATCAGGAAGGAGGCCGCCTCGTCGCCGATCTTCGGGGGGACCGAATGGCGGGTGTCGTCGCCGTTCGGCGACTTCTCGATCTTGATGACGTCGGCGCCCATGTCGGCGAGCATCAGGGTGCAGGTCGGCCCGGCCATGACATGGGTGAGATCGATGACCTTGAGGCCAGCCAGCGGTCCCGAACGGCGAGAGTTGGATTGCGATCGATCGCTTTGCATCGGGGCGTCCCTATTGGCCGCGCCATTGCGGCGCACGCTTGTTGAGGAATGCATCGAGCCCTTCGCGAAAATCATGGCTCGTGTAGCACATCAGGATGAGGTCCTCGCCCTCGTCCCGCGTCAGCCGCCGTTGCAGGCGGCCCACTGCCTGCTTGGTCGCATTCAGCGTCAGCGGCGCATGGCTGGCAACGAGACGGGCCACCTCGTCGGCGCGCCGATCGAGGGCCTGGGGATCGTCGACGACCTCGCCGAGCAGCCCCACGCTTGCAGCCTCGGCGGCGTCGACGAGGCGCGCGGTGAAGATGAGATCCTTGACGCGCGCGGCGCCGATGAGCGCGGTGAGACGGCTGACATTGGACATCGACAGGCAGTTGCCGAGCGTGCGGGCGATGGGAAACCCGATTTTCGCGCTTGTCGTGCCGATGCGCAGATCGCAGGAAGCGGCAATGCCCGCCCCGCCTCCGGTGCAGAACCCGTTGATCGCCGCGATGGTCGGCACCCGGCATTGTTCGAGCGTGGTCAGCACACGATCGATCCGGTTCTCGTAATCGATCGCGTCCTGCGGCGTCCTGAATTCGCGGAACTGGTTGATATCGGTGCCCGAGGCGAACGCCTTGTCGCCGGCCCCGCGCAGCACCAGCACCTTGATAGCGTGGTCGCGGTTGGCTTCCTCGCAGATCGCCGCGAGCCGCTCGTACATGGCGAAGGTGAAGGCGTTACGGGCCTGCGGGCGGTTGAAGGTGATCCGCCCGATGCCCTCCTTGCATTCAAAAAGGAGGTCTTCTGCCTCGACTTGCAGGTCCATTTCCTCGGCGCCCTCCTGTTTTTTACATTTTTGAATGCAAAATATGAGATTTTCAAGCTGGAACTTGAAAATATCCGCTTGTAAGTTCATTTTTGAATGCAAATTGAGCTCAGACCCATGCTTCATGAAGACGTCGTCGGACGCATCCGCGCCATCCTGCTCGACGGCGAAATCCCGCCGGGCGCCCGAATTCCCGAGCGTGAGCTGTGCGAGCGGCTCGAGATTTCGCGCACGCCGCTGCGCGAAGCGCTCAAGGTGCTGGCTGCGGAAGGTCTCGTGCAGCTGCTGCCGCATCGCGGCTCACGCGCGGCAAAACTGACTGACAAGGACATGCGCGACCTGTTCGAGGTCTGCCAGGGCCTGGAGGCCCTCGCCGGCGAGCTCGCCTGCGAGCGCATCACGGACACCGAGATCGACGCAATCGCCGCCGCGCATGCGGACATGGTTCAGCATTATCGCGCGGGCGACCTGATCCAGTATTATCGCGGCAACCGCGCCATTCACGAAGCCATCGTCAACGCAGCCGGAAACCCCGTGCTCGCGGGGGTGTACACCTCCGTGACCGCGCGCATCCGGCGGGCGCGCTACGTCACGCCGATGACGCCGCAGCGCTGGGCGCTCGCCGTGAAGGAGCATGAGGCAATCCTGAACGCGCTTCAGAGGCGCGACGGCGCCGGCCTCTCGCACATCCTGCGTGCGCATCTGCGCCACAAGCGCGAAGAGGTGCTGCAGGCGGGCTTTGCCGAGACGGAAGGAAACGACCTCACGCTGGGAATTGCGTAAGGCTCAATTCGTGTCGCCCTGGTTTGGCGGAGGGCGCCTCCACGCGTGGCTTTCCCGCACCGCAGCTCGTTCTCGCTCCGCGTGAATCTGCGTACTAATTCCACTTGCTAGCTTGTCGCGGCCGGCGCAGCATACTTTTCTGCCGACCTGCGGCCGTGTGGCCGATCGGGCCGGTCCCAACGCGCGAACAATTGCGCGAAACAAATGACAAAAGCGGAGAAACGCATGACAATCGATGTCTCTCGTCGGTCCCTGCTCGCACTTGGGGCGGGCCTTGGTGCTAGCCTTGGCGCCAGTGCCATGCTCGGCAGCAGCGCGTTGGCGCGGGCTCCCAAGCTCGGCACCCAGACGCCCTACTGGCACCGCTTCGTTCTCGGCGATGCCGAGGTGACCGTCATATCCGACGGACCGTTGCCGCTCGGCGACCCCTCCGGGACCTTCACCGGCGTTCCCAAGGAAGAGGTCAAGAAGATGCTGGCCGACAATTTCCTGTCGCCGGACAATGTCGTGCTCGAGCAGAATTCGCCGATCGTCAATACCGGCGACAAGCTCATCCTGTTCGATACCGGCATGGGCTCATCGAAGATGTTTGGCGCCACCACCGGGCGACAACAGAAGAGCATGGCCGAGGCCGGCATCAAGCCGGGGGACATCGACGCCGTGGTCTGCTCGCATGCCCATATCGACCATATCGGGGGCATCGTGGATGAAGGCGGCAAGCCGCTGTTTCCGAACGCGCAGATCTACATCTCCCAGACCGATTTCGACTTCTGGACCGACGAAGGCAAGCTCGGCAGCACGGTCAAGGACTTTGTCGTCCACGCTCGCAAGAACCTGCTCCCGGTCCGCGACCGCATCGTGTTCTTCAAGGACGGCCAGGAATTTCTTCCAGGCGTGCAGGCGTTGGCGGCGCCCGGCCACACCGTCGGCCACACCATCTTCACGGTTTCGTCGGCGGGCAAATCCTTCGCCTTCCTCGGCGACCTCTCGCACCATTCGGTGCTGTTGCTGGAGCGGCCGCGGATGGAGTTCTCCTACGACACGGATCCGAAGCAGGCGGCCGAGTCGCGCGTCAAGCTCCTGACGATGCTCGCGGCAAACAAGATCCCGGTGATGTCCTATCACTTCGCCTGGCCGGGCTACGGCCACGTCGCCAAGGCGGGCGACGGCTTCCGCTACTATCCCGAACCGATGCAGATGACATTGTAGTTCGCAAGGTGGCCGACCAAGGCAGGTCGGCCCAATCGCTCGCCTCACCAGGTCCGGACAGCGCGCGCTGTCCGGACCTTTTGCTTGCAACCGGCTCCGCGTATCTCCGCGCCGATATATCGATAACTCAGATAATAACAGTCGATATTATTCGTTTGTCAAAACCATTCTCCTGCGTAGCTTGAGGACGCGATCGCCCGCAGCCGGACGGCTGCGCCCAGAAGGGCGACGCGCCAGGAGGATTTTCGATGACGACCACGCTCGATGCATCGGGGCTGCCCTCACGCTCCCTGCTGTCGTTCCTCGATCGCGAGCACACGGTTGCAAGGCCCGGGTACAGCAGGTGGATGGTGCCGCCTGCGGCGCTCTGCGTGCATCTGTGTATCGGGCAGGCCTACGCTTTCAGCGTCTTCAACCTGCCGATGACCAAGCTGATCGGCATCACCCAATCAGTTCCGGGTGACTGGAAGCTCACGGAACTCGGCTGGATCTTTTCCATCGCGATGGTCTTCCTGGGGTTGTCGGCTGCAGTGTTCGGACGCTGGGTCGAGGAAGGCGGTCCGCGGCGTGCGATGTTCACCGCCGGCGTCGCCTGGGCGAGTGCCTTTTTGATCTCGGCGCTCGGCGTCCATCTCCACAGTCTCTGGATCATCTATTTTGGCTACGGCGTGATCGGAGGCTGCGCGCTCGGCATCGGCTACATTTCGCCGGTCTCGACGCTGATGAAATGGTTTCCCGATCGGCCGGGCATGGCGACCGGCATGGCGATCATGGGCTTCGGCGGCGGCGCGCTGATCGCCTCCCCCTTCTCCGTCTGGCTGATGAGCAGGTTCGCCAGCGCGACCGACGTCGGCGTCTTCGGCGCCTTCATCACGCTAGGCTGCGTCTACTTCGTCTTCATGATGGTCGGCTCGGCTATCGTCCGGGTGCCGGCGCCGGGCTGGAAGCCGGAAGGCTACGTGCCGCCGGCAACCGCCACCAAGCTGATGACGAAGAACGACGTGTTCGTCTATCAGGCGATCAAGACGCCGCAGTTCTGGCTGATCTGGCTCGTGTTATTCTGCAACACCACCGCGGGCATCGGCGTACTCGGCCAGGCTTCGGCGATGAGCCAGGAGATGTTCCCGGGACACATCACCGCGGTCGCGGCCGCGGGTCTCGTCGGGCTGATGAGTCTCTTCAACATGGGCGGACGCTTCAGCTGGGCCTCATTGTCCGACTTCATCGGACGGAAGAACACCTATTTCGTCTACATGGTGCTCGGCTTCGCGCTTTACGTGACCGTGCCTTATGCCGGCGCAAGCGGCAATGTCGTGCTGTTCGTGCTGTGCTTCCTGATCATCGTCAGCATGTATGGCGGCGGCTTTTCCACGGTGCCGGCCTATCTGCGCGACATGTTCGGCACGCGTTATGTCGGGGCCATCCACGGCATCCTGCTCACGGCATGGTCGATGGCCGGCATCGCCGGGCCGGTGCTGATCAACTACATCCGCGAATACAACGTCACCCATGGCGTGCCGAAGGCCCAGGCCTACAACACCACCATGTACATCATGGCCGGACTGCTCGTGGTCGGTTTCCTCGCCAATCTCTGCGTCCGCGCCGTCGACAAGCGCCATCACATGACAGACGACGACAAGGCAGGTCTCGAACCGGCGCGCGCTTGAGGCGCGGCGAGCAAAAAGGAGCAACCATGACGACGACACCGCGAAGCGAGGCATCGTTCTCCCAGCTGCTGCTGAACTGGGTCGCCTATCGGCTGTCCCGGACCATGGCGGCGATCAAGCCGGCATATCGCGCCAGCGAGATCGCGGCGGCGGTCGCGGCCGGCAACAACCCCTCGGGGGCATGATATCATGCAGAACGCTCAGACGGCGAGGACCACACCGCTGCAATTGGCGCTGGCCTGGAGCTTTGCGGGCGTCCCCCTGCTCGCAGGTGTCATCCAGACCCTGCTCAACGCCATGAAGCTGTTTCAATAGGCAAGAGGCCGATGCGCCCCACGGACAGGCACGCAACGCTGCTGGCAACGCGCGGCGGTTGATCAGCGACAGACGCGGGTAGCTTCGAACAGCTCGTCAGCGACGCTTGCGTGTGGCACGCGCCGGCGTTTCCATCATGCGGCGGGTCTGCTCGGCGGCGAGGTCGCGCATGATCGCGACCGCGCTCTGCACGTGATCATCGGGCTGGTCGACTGAGTGGACGACATAGGCCGGCATCGAGAATTTCGGCGCCCCCGCCACCAGATGCAGGCGCCGAGCCTTGAGCAGCGGCTCGACGATGCGGTGCGCGAAGTAGCCGGAGCCGCCATTGGCGAGCACGTGCTCAAGGCCGAGCCAGCCGATGTTTGCCGTCAGCGCGGACCCCGCGAAATTGGGAAAGACGGCGCTGTGGCGGGCATAGAATTCCGGCCCCCAGTCGACATAGACGTAACCATCCTGCGGCTCCGGATCGCTTTTGGGGTTGGTCGAGACCAGCACAAGCTGCTCCTCGATCAGCAACTCGACCTTGAGGCCCGGGCGGCTTTGCGGCGTGTACATCACGCCGATGTCGATGCGGCCTTCGACCAGCCCTTGCATCAACTCCGGCTCCAGCGCGCTTTCCGCGCGGATGGAGATATGCGGATTGACCTCCTGCATGCGCGGCACCCAGAGCAGCAGAAATTCCTCCCACAAACCGATACGGCCGCCGACGACGAGCGCGCCGCTGAATCCCTTGGGGATTCCGACGTCGTGTCGGGCCTGTTCGACGGTGCGAACAAGTGTCGAAGCGTGACGCTGAAACTGACGGCCCGCCGCCGTCAGCGCCGCGCCGGCCTTGTTGCGAACGAACAGCGTGCAGCCAAGCAGCTCTTCGAGCGAGTGAATCCGCGTGCTGACTGTGGACTGGCTGACGTGAAGGCGCTCGGCGGCCGTGATGAAATTCCCCGTCGCGACCACGGTCAGGAATGTACGCGCGAGCTCGGTGTCCACCGGCGTCCCCACAAATCGAAATTATCGATATGAAAGGCAGTCTCTACAGGGATGTCAAATTGGAAAATGGGGGATACCGGCTCGATCCCGGATCTGAGCCGTCAAACGCGCGAGCGGTCCTCGAGATCGCGCAACAGCCTCTTGGCATCCGCACGATCGCCGCGCTCTGGTTGACCCGCGAATAGCTGCAATTCCTGCTGCAGCAGCGTGCGAGCGCGGTCAGTCTGGCCTCTGACGGCGAGCAGGCTCGCCAGCCCTTCGGCGGCACGCAAGCCAAATCCTCGCTGGCCACGCCGGTGGGCGAGCGCCAGGGCCAGCTCGAAATTCTGCTCCGCGAGCATGGTGTCGTTGATTTGCGCATGCGAAGCAAACCGCCCTTCGATACGCAGGCACTCGACCTCGTACCAGTAATTGCCGCCCCGCCCGAAGACGTTGCGCGCCTGATCGAGGCAACGTCGGGCATCCGCCATCCTGTCGACGCGGAGATAGGCCTCGGCCAGCCAGCAAAGATAGGTGGGCAGCCAGTAGACGAGGTGCGCCGTCTGCAGGAAATCACGCTGCTTCTCGAGCACATCGATGCCCTCCGCGAGGCGGCCGCTTTCGAGGTCGGCCCAACCGAGAAACGTCCGCGCCACCGAGACCCAGAGCGGCAGCTCCCGTCTGATCGCCCCATCGAGCGTGCGTTGCGCGAGCGCCCGGACCGTCTGCACATCCCGCTCCAGCGTGTGGAGCATGCAGGCATGCGCGTAGGCATAACCAAGGGTATGGGCATGCGCCAATTGCTGGGCATGGCCGAGTGCCTCCTGGCCGTGCGCGATCGCCTCGCTCACTCGGCCGACCAGCCAGCAGCAAATGCACAGGTTGGACAGGCTCGTGATCTGCACGTCGGTGCCGTAGATCACGGCCGTCGCGCGGTCGGCGGCAGCATCGTAGAGCTTGGCCGCCCGATCGAGATGGACGCACGCCTGCTCGGTCTCCCCGTCGAGCAACGACGTGCCGAGCAACCGATGACCGACCATCCGATCGGCCCTCGTTCCCTTTTGCTCGGCGAGCGTCAGAAAGTCTCGCGCCAGCGTGCCCGCCTCCCGGACGTTGCTTGCCACGCGCAGGTAAGACCATCTGGCGTACAGCGCCGGAAAGATGCGCGGATCGTTATCGAGGGCACGGCAGAGCTCGATCGCACGGCTGCTCACATCGGCGACCGCGTCGGCGCCAAATCCCTGGACCGCGATCGTCGGTCCGATCAGCGCGATCTGGGCGTTCAGCTCCAGATTGTCCCGTTCAAGCCCTGCTGGAAGCCTCCTGATCTCCTCCAGCGCCATGTTGAGTTCGGCAATCGCCTCCAGATTTGCCGAACGTTCTGCTGCCTGCTGGGCCGCTCTAAGCCACATCTGTGCCGCTCGGGAGGTGCGTCCGGCCTCGGACAGATGCTGCGCGAGATAGCCGGGTTCGGTGGTGGCAACCTCCGGAAGATGGAGCTCGATCTCCTCAGCCACGCGGTCGTGAAGCTCCCGCCTCTGGCGTTTGAGAAGCGAATAATAGGCGACGTCCCGGACCAGGACATGCTTGAAGGAGTAGACCTTTTCATCGTCATCGCGCTCAAGCCCGATCAGTCCAGACGCTCGCAGTCGCTCGAGGGCGGGATCGAGGGCGTCGTGAAGCTCGCCGGCAACGGCGGCAAGAAGCCGATGCGAAAAGCTTCGGCCAATCACCGACGCGAGCTGCGCGACCGCCTTTGCATTGCCGAGCCGCTCCAGACGCAGCATCAGGGAGTCGTAGAGCGCCGATGGCACCTCTGAAGGTCCGCTCGCGCCAGCCCTTCTGACGCCGGGATCGACCTGTCCGGTCTCCAGGGCAGCCGCCGCCAACTCTTCGACGAACAGCGGCACACCGTCCGATCGCGCGACAATCTGCTGGAGCAACTGGCTTGGCAGTTGCTTGTCGCGTACGACCGATCCTGCAAGATCGCGGCAGTGCTCGTCGTCGAGACGTTGAAGCACGATGCGCAGGATCATCGGCGACACGTTACCGATGACAGACGCCCGGCTGGTGACCACCAGCAGGTTCCGCGTGCCACCGATCTGGCCGGCAATGCGCTCGACAATCTCGATCGTCGACGGATCCGTCCAGTGAAAATCCTCGACCAGGATCAGGCTGGCCTCGCCGCGCGTCAGCGAGATCAACAGCCGCACCGCCGCATCGCGCGTCTTCCGACGCTGCTCATGCGCGTCGGGGATTGTTGTCGGACCTGACGCCGCCGGCACCGGCAAACCGAGCATCTGACCGATCAGTGTCAACTGCTCCTCGTCGCCGCCGGACGTTGCGGCCATGAAATCACGCAGACGCGCCAAGTTCACCTCGGCGTCGTCATCCCTGCCAATGCCGATGCGCTGCTCAAGCGCTCTGATGATCGGGTATAGCGGCGTGTTCTGATGCGGGCCGGAGGCCTGGATCGCCAGGATCAGGTCGTCCGGCAAAGCCGCCCTTTCGATCAGCTCCAGTGCCAGGCGCGATTTGCCGATGCCGGGCTCCCCGGTGATCTCCACCGTACGCCCCTGCCCGGTCTTCGCCAGCTCCCAGGCCTGCAGCAACTGGCCCAATTCGGTGACCCTGCCGACGAGGCGCGAGGCATTGCGATGGCGGGCGCGGTGGCCGACACCGTCTTCCGACGTCTCGCCTGCGACGAGAAAGACCTCGACCTTCCGCGACAGACCCTTGAGCGAACGCATGCCTAGCGGCTGCAAGGCGAATCTGCCTCGCAGCAGGCGCTTTGTCTCACCACTGATCACGAGCGAACCGGGCTCGCCCATTTCCAGCAACCGGAATGCGATGTTGGGTGTATCGCCGACGATCTCGGTCGCATCGTGCACATGACCCGGCCCCGCCCTGCCGATCACCGCTACTCCCGTATGCACGCCGATCCGAACGCGAAGCGGTTCCCGGATCGCCGCGATCGCTCGCTCGCTCAACTCCCGAATTGCCCGCAACAACAGCAGACCGCAGCGTACCGCGCTCTCGGCCTCGTTTTCCGATGCGAGGGGATAACCGAACTCGGCACGAATGCCGTCGCCGATGTAGTTGACGACACTGCCGCCAGCGTTCGCGATGCACTGCGAGCTGATCGCCTGAAATTCCAACAATATCTCGCGCAAGTCCTCGGTGTCGCAGCGCTCGGAGAGGCCCGTTGAATCAACGACGTCGCAGAACAAGACCGTCAGCTGACGGCGTTCGGTTGCTCTGTCGTGAGGATCGTCCATCACCCACTCCGGAATTACGACATTTTCGGCGTTTCGAGCTGTCGCCCTACCTTTTCCCGGGGGCGACAAGACTGCGCCATTCTTCCCAAACAAGTCCACAACGCTTTCGGCGACCATCCGTCAGCCGCACTGTCTCGATCCCGCCGGGCGCAGCATCAGCCCAGATCGGGCTTGTCGGCACGTTCACTCCCGTCCTCGGCTTCGAGCCGATCCTCACGGGCTAAGCAAATCCGCAAAGAACGGATTCAACATGCGCCCGTGCGGATCCTGGCGTCTGACTTGCTCAGAGAACTCCGTCCATCTCGCCCCATACGCCGCCGTGACATGGTGCTTTGTGATGAACGGACTCTGGTTCAGCAGAGGAATGCCATTCCTCTTGGACGCAAACTCGTTGAACTCCTTCAAAAACCCGTCCCACGCCGGCCTGTCCGTATAGGCGTGAATGGGATCGACCGAAAAAACATCTCCGTCATGCGAGTAGGACAGCAACGAATGCTCGTCCTTCCGGATGAAGTAGGAACCAAGCGCCATATTGCAGCGGAAGTCGTGCTCTTTAAAATACTTCTCGCTGAAGTCCACATAATCGCGCAGCACGTTCAGCCACTCACCGCGCGGGAATGTCCAGAATGTGAATGCATAACGCGCCGATGGCGCCGTCTCGCTGTAGTCGATCGTCTTGTCGGGATTGTACAAGGTCGCGCCGCCGACCAGGTGCAGGAACGACATCAGCAGCCTGTTGCCGACGAACCATGTGTCGAGTGTGGCATCCCTGAGAGCCTTGGTTGGAATGCTGCTGTCGATGAACCTGCCGACGCGGGCTTCCGCATAATTCCAGAGGGTGCGGCGGCTGGCGGCGAACAACGTCCCTAACGGACCGATCCTGTCGATGGGATGTCGCGTCTGGAAGTGCGCCTTTCGACCGACCGTCCAGCAGATCAGACCTCGCGACGCATCGATGATCCCGTCCACTTCCTTCTCGGTCAGTTCTGCGATCGGGCGCGGCAAATAGCTGAAGCGGATCGCCTCCAGCCGCGTGATCCGAAACGTCACTTCGTAGATGACGCCGGACAAGCCGTAACTCGAGCGCATGAAGTACATCAGATGCGGGTCTTTGTCCTGCGACGCTTCCGCCATCTCGCCGCTGGGCGTCACCCATTTGATCGCCGTGATGTACGAGCCGACCTGCCCAAACTCGCCACCATCCAGTCCGTCCTTGGTGTGGCAACAGGCCGCCGCCCCCAGCGTCATGTTCCCGATCTCGATATTGGTCAGAAACTGGAGGTTCATCGCCCGTAGCGCCCGAGATGCGACAATGAACTGGAGGCCCGCCTCGGCCGTGAACGTCATGCCATGTGGGTCGATCTTGAGGATGCGGCTCATCGCGGACATGTCGATGATCGTGCCGTCCGAGGACGCGCAAGGCGTCAAGGAATGATAACTGCCCATGGCCCGGACAGGGCTTGGGTAGCGCTCGGTATCCCTGAGGATCGATTGTATCTCCTCGACGGATCGCGGCGACACCAGTTGCGCGGGAGAGCTTGTGATCCCGCCATCGTAATTGCGAACCATACTGCCCATCTGCGTCACCCCCTCGACGGCGAAACACGCAACTTAAGATGGCTCTTCTGTCCTGCCGACGCCGGTGTCGGCCTGGTCTTCACGAGGTTGAAGCGCGTTGCCGCGCAGCTTCGCCCCGCACGCAAATTCAGCCGGGCCGCCTGACGCAGCCTGGGCTGCATGGCATCCTATCCGAGCAAACATTCAACCGACAGGGGAAATTGTACGACGGGGCGACCGCAGCTTCCAGCACGTCGCGTTGGCAAGCGAGGCATTTTGGTGCTATTAAGCAGCATTTATAGTTGCAATCCCAATTGATTTCACGCGGTTGTTTGGGAGCGTCAATGTCCCGCGAAAACGATGGTTTTGTCTTCCATCGTGGCCTGCTCCAGGCGATCCTGGATGTCGTCTTTCGGGTCATCAACTTCTTCGTCAGATGGGACCATCTGCCGACGCTGCTCGGATCCGCCAATCTTTCGGTTTTCCGCGAACGGTTGCGGGAGCACAACCTCCACCATACGGGTTACGGCACGACGCCGCCTGGCTGGAGCACCGGTAATGAGCGGTGGCGCTCCGCCGATGGCTCGTTCAACAGCCTCGACCATCCGCGCATGGGCATGGCGGGCGCCCGGTTCGGACGCAATTTCCCGCTGCCGGAATGCGCGCCGGACAACGTAGACGACCTGCTCGAACCCAGCCCGCGCGTGATTTCGATGGAATTGCTGGCGCGCGACACCTTCATTCCCGCGACCAGCCTCAATCTGTTGGCCGCCGCCTGGATCCAGTTCGAAACGCATAATTGGTTCAGTCATGGGGTTCCCGAGCCGGAAAACGAGTTCAAAATCCCATTGAAGCCGGGCGATACCTGGCCCGAAGACGAACGGGTCGACGGCTGCATGAGGATTCGCCGGACTGTCCCCGACCGAACGCCGCGTGAACCATGGCTGGGCGCAACACCCACATTCCGCAATTTCAATTCGCACTGGTGGGACGCCGGACAGATCTACGGCAGCAATCGCGACCGACAGATGGAAATCCGTTCCAAGGTCGACGGAAAGATCGAGGTCGGCAGCGATGGAATGCTTCCCGCCGATCCAGCTCATCCGGGCGCCGATCTCACCGGATTCTCCGACAATTGGTGGGTCGGGCTCAGCCTGCTCCACAATCTGTTCGCGCGTGAGCACAATGTCATCTGCGATGGCCTGAAGACACGGTATCCGAGCTGGAATGACGAGGAACTATTCCAGCGCGCGCGCCTGATCAACGCGGCCCTGATCGCCAAGATCCACACCATCGAATGGACGCCGGGCATCCTCGGCCATCCTGCGCTGGACTTCAGCATGCGCGCCAACTGGTCGGGGATACCGTGCCGGGTGCTGCGAGCAGTGCTCGGCAAGAACAGCGAAGCCGCCTATGGCATCATCCGCTCCCCGACGGATCAGCATAGCGCGCCCTACGCAATGACCGAGGAATTCACCGCGGTCTATCGCCTGCACCCGCTGATCCCTGATGACATGGATGTGCGACGGATCGGCGCTGCGGGAGTTGAACACTGCAAGCTGGTCGATATGCAGGGACGCGCCACCCGCAAGTTCATGGAGACGCACGGCTTCGTCGACCTGCTGTACTCGTTCGGCACGGCACATCCCGGCGCCATTCGCTTGCACAATTACCCCAACTTCCTCCGCCAGTTCGAAAAGGACGGCCAACCGCTGCTCGACATGGCCGCCATCGATATCATGCGCGACCGCGAGCGCGGCGTGCCGCGCTACAACCGGTTCCGCGAGCTGGTTGGCAAGAAGCGGGTCAGGACATTCGAGGAGATCACCAGCATTCCCGGCGCGGCAAAGAAGATGCGCGCGATCTACAAGGGCGACGTTGACCGCGTCGATCTGATGGTCGGACTGTTGGCCGAGGATCTGCCGGACGGTTTTGGCTTCAGCGATACCGCCTTCCGCATCTTCATCCTGATGGCATCGCGGCGCCTCAAGAGCGACCGCTTCTTCACAGACGACTACCGGGCGGAAATCTACACTGATTTCGGTCTGGACTGGATCCAGAACAACGGAATGAAATCAGTGCTGCTGCGGCATGTGCCGCAGCTCGGCCCGGCGCTCGAGGGCGTCAACAACGCCTTTGCCCCCTGGAACGTGCTGCGAGGCTCGGCGTGGCCCTCATCATAACCATTCCGGGCCTTGTCCGCCTCGCCCTCGTCCGCAAGCCGGACGAACTCCTCCGCGTCAACGATGCGGCTACGGTCACTCGCTCGCTGTCCGGCCGCGGAGGCCTGTTCAATCGCTCGGTCGCGGCAAAGCTCGCGGTTTTCCGCGGCCCCGATGGCGACATCTGGCCGGCATTTCGCGACCGGCATGATCCGCTGCGCGCTTCGCATCAGGCCTCGCTCGAATCCGCCCTTTCGAATACCGATGCGCTGTTGCAACAGATCGCGCCGGAGATCACCGAGCTCGGCAATTACGTCGGCGGCCGGCGCGCGCATCGCAGCATGGGCGTCGTTGTACAGCAGGCCGTAGGCCGGCTGTTCTTCCCTGACTATGTCGCGAGCGAGGAGTCCTACGCCGCCGCGCGCACGTTGCAGGCCTGGTTGTCGGCCTGGCCGCTGCGTGCAGCCTGGATCAGGCGCAGCGGCGCGCTGAAGGCAGCGCTCGATCAAATCCAGGCGGCCTCGCGCGGCAACATGGCTTGCGCGCACGCAACTGCGCTCGCAATGGACAACATCGTGAAATCGATCGAGCTGATGCGCGAGCTGGCGCTCCATGGCGACAATCTGACGAAGATCGAGCCGAAGGACGCGCTGTTTCGCACCCTGCGCGCGCCGGCGCGCGTGGTCCGCGAGGCGCGCGACGGAGACTTCATCGGTCTGATCCGGCTGCGGTCGCGCACGCTGGTCATGCTGGCGGTCGAAAATGCCCGGCAGCAACGCGCCTCCGACCCGGGCTTCGCATTCTTTGCCGGTGCCTGGAATCAGTGTCCCGCGCACGGCCTTGTCCCGGCCTTGCTCAGCAACGTCTGGCAGGCGGCCAGGACGCGCGCGACAGCAAGCGCTTGAAGAACGCCGCGCAACGTCGTCGGCAATCGCCCTAAAGCAGGATGGAATTAGCAGGCGAGCTTATCCGCGATCCCGCCAAAGTCCTTCGCGACGATATCCCAGTTGCCGGTCGCCTCGAAATCGACCTTCTGAAGCGGCCCATACTCTGTCGGCCGTGCCACGAAGGCGGTCTTCAGCCCGTTCTTCTGCGCAGCTGCGAGATCGCCGTTGTGGGCGGCGACCATCATCACCTCTTCCGGCTTGAGGCCGAGCAGGCGCGCAGCGCCGAGATAGGTCTCGGGATCGGGCTTGTAATGCGCGAACAGCTCGGCCGACAGGATCAGATCCCACGGCAGGCCGGTGAACTTCGCCATGTTGGTGAGCAGCGCGACGTTGCCGTTCGAGAGCGGCGAGATCACGAATTTTGTTTTCAACCGGGTCAGGCCCGCGACGCTGTCGGGCCAGGCGTGCAGGCGGTGCCAGCCTTTGGTGAGATGATCGAGATCGGCCTCGGTGAGACCCTTGATCGAGAATTGATCGACCAGCTTTTCCAGCGAGCGGCGGTGCAGATCATCGAGCATGACATAGCCACGCTCGGGATGTTTGCGCACGTCGTCCATCGAGGCCATGTACATGCCGCGCCAGCCGTCGACCAAAGCGGTCCAGTCGGCGGCGATGCCGCGCTGTTTGCCCCACCACATGAAGTCTGTGATCAGACTGGTGCGCCAGTCCACCACAGTGCCGAACACGTCGAACACGAGGGCTTTGACGGCCGAGAGATCCGACATGTGCGCTTTCCCTGATTGTTCTTGTTATCATTCCGGGGCGCGCAGAGCGCGAGCCCGGAATCCATTTCGCACCGGGCTCCGCGGCCCGATGGATTCCGGGTCTCGCTTTGCGAGCTCCGGAATGACGGTAGTTGTTGTTACATCGCTTAGTCCAGATGGAACTTGGCCAGCTCGCGGTGCTCGGCCTTGATGTAGCGCACGGTGCCGGTGACGGAGCGCATCACCACCGTCTCGGTCTCGATCACGCCGTCCTTGCGGAATTTGACACCCGAGAGCAGCGAGCCCGTGGTGACGCCGGTGGCGGCGAACAGGCAGTCGCCGCGTGCCATGTCCTCGATGCCGTAGATCATCTTGGGATCGTTGACGCCCATCTTGGCGGCGCGCTCGCGCTTCTCGTCGGAATCGAGGATGAGGCGGCACTGCATCTGGCCGCCGATGCAGCGCAGCGCCACAGCCGCGAGCACGCCTTCAGGCGCGCCGCCGGTGCCGAGATACATGTCGACGCCGGTATTATCAGGATCGGCGCAATGGATCACGCCGGCGACGTCGCCGTCGGTGATCAGGCGCACGGCGGCGCCGGTCGAGCGCACGCTTTCGATGATGCTGGCATGGCGCGGACGATCGAGCACGAGAACCGTGATGCCCTCAGGCTGGACACCCTTGGCCTTGGCGAGGCGGCGGACGTTGTCGGCCGGTGTCGCATCGAGATCGACGACGCCCTTGCCGTAACCCGGACCGATCGCGAGCTTCTGCATGTAGACGTCGGGGGCGTGCAGCAGCGTGCCGCCGTCGGCCATCGCCATCGTGGCAATCGAGCCCGGCATGTTCTTGGCGCACAGCGTGGTGCCTTCGAGCGGATCGACCGCAATGTCGACCTGCGGGCCGGCGTTCAGGCCAACTTTCTCGCCGATGAAGAGCATCGGCGCCTCGTCGCGCTCGCCCTCGCCGATCACGATGGTGCCCTCGATCGGGAGCTTGTTGAGCTCGCGGCGCATCGCATCCACCGCAGCCTGGTCGGCCGCCTTCTCGTTGCCGTGCCCGCGCAGCCGCGCCGACGACACCGCCGCCCGCTCCGTCACGCGCACGATCTCCAGCGTGAGAATGCGCTCGAGCAAGGCGTGCGGGGGGACTTCAATATGGGTCGACATCGGCTAACTCCTTCGAAACAGTTTTGGACAGGATTCCTTGCCCGCATTAACTCGTAACGCCCACGGTTCGTTCGACGAACCGCCTCAGTTCTTCTCGATCCGGATCACCTGCGGCCGTCCGCTGATCACCTTGTCCTTCTGCACGGCGGCGAGCGCGCGGCGCACGGCATCCTCATGCGTCGCGTAGGTGATCAGGATGACGGGCACGGGGACCGCCTTGCCGTTATCAGGCGCGGCGCCGCCATTGGGATGACGCTGCACGATCGACTCGATCGAAATCTTCTGCTCTGCGAGCCGCGTCGCGATCGCAGCCGCGGTGCCGGGGAAATCGCGCGCCAGAAGCCGGATGTAATAGCCGCCCTCGTGCCGCTCCATCGGCGCCTTCTTGGTGTCGCGCAGTTGCGAAATCGGCCGGCCGAACGGATTGGCACGGATGCCGCGCGCGACATCGGCGATGTCGGCGAC
>NZ_JALBHA010000299.1:0-8062 GCF_023006445.1 Bradyrhizobium sp. SHOUNA76 | reverse complement strand
GCCGGCATCTCCTACGCCTGCCGCCCGCTCGGCGCGATCCCGGTGGATGCAGCCGGCTCGCTCGGCGAGATGGCGCGGCTGCACGACCTCAGCGTCGTGGTCCAGCCCGATCCGGTGCAAGCCTCGTTCGACAACGACGTGCCGCGCGAGATCCTGTTCCAGGCGGGCGGCCCGGTGCTGTTGCTGCCCTACACCTTCCAGGGAGCTTTCAAGGCGGGGCGAATCGGCATCTGCTGGGACGGCAGCCGCCTCGCCGCCCGCGCCGTGCGCGACGCAGCACCGTTCCTGGCGCGCGCCGATGAGGTCGTGATCATCACCATCAACGAGGCCCGCGCGGTCCCTGACGAAGCTTCAGCGGGCGGTCTGGCAAGACATCTCGGCCGGCGCGGACTGTCGACCCGCACGGTCGGCCTGTCGGCGACGCGCGCCGACATCCAGCCCACCATCCTGTCGCTGGCGGCCGACGAGGGCCTCGATCTCCTGGTGATGGGCGGCTACGGCCATTCGCGATTGCAGGAGCGCGTTCTCGGCGGCGTCACCCGCGCCATGCTGGAAGCCATGACGGTTCCGACGCTGATGTCACATTGAGCCGGGCTCGGCCCCGTCACGCCGCGACCGGGGTCTCCCATGTCGCGGGCGCTGCGGCGCCCTCGTCGTGTGGCGCGTTGCAGGCGTCGAAATGCGCCTTGAGTTCGACCTCGGCGAGATATTCGAAATGTTCGGCCTGGCCGAGGAGTTCCCAGTTCTGAAGCGGCCGGTAGGCCGCCTGCTGGCGACAGAGGGACGCCAGCGCCCGGTAGCGACGTACGTTCTCCATGAGACCCTCCCTCGCATTCACAAGGTTTATTGCCCCTATTTGCGTCAGGCCGATGGCGGTTGTGCAAAAGATTTGCTGCGCCCGTCGCGCGCCTGCTCTCGGCTCCGCTGGTAGGAAATATATCTCCGAGCCAAAGTTCCAAACGGTGTGGACTGACGCGCGGAATCCCGCCACCAGATCCAGGGGCTAGGCGTAGAGCCGGCGCTCCACGGTCACGCCGACCAGGTCGAGATAGCGCTCGATCAGGTCGGGCCGGCCGACCAGATAGCCCTGCATCTCCTCGCAGGCCTCGCGCACCAGGAAGGCACGCTGCGCTTCCGTCTCCACCCCTTCGGCGATGACCGGGATATTCAGGGCGTGCGCGAGGCTCAGGACCGCGCGGACAATCGCGGCCGATTGCAGCGTCGCCTCGAGATTGGAGATGAAACCGCGATCGATCTTGATCTTGTCGAACGGAAACGACTGCAGATAGGACAGCGAGGAATAGCCGGTGCCGAAATCGTCCATTGCGATGCGGACGCCCAGCGCCTTCAGCCGCCGCAGCAGATCGAGCGCGCGGGTGAAATCGCCGATCAGCACACCCTCGGTGATCTCGACCTCGAGCCGCGTCGGGGCAAGCCCCGTCTCCAGCAGGATCCGGTGGATCGAACGTTCGAGATCGCCGGCCTGGAACTGGACCGGCGACAGATTGACGGCGACCTGCAGCGGCCGCGGCCAGGATGCCGCCTCGCGGCACGCTTCGCGCAAGACCCATTCGCCGATCTGGACGATCAGCCCGTTCTCCTCGGCAAGCGGAATGAACTGATCCGGCGGCACGAAGCCCCGCGTCGGGTGGTTCCAGCGCAGCAGAGCCTCGAAGCCGATCACCTCGCCATCCACTCGCGCCTGCGGCTGGAAATAGACCAGGAACTGGTTCTGCTCCAGTGCCTGTCGCAGATCGTGCTGCAACAGCCTGCGATCGCGCAGCTCCCGGTCCATCTCGGACTCGAACAAGCGGACCCGCCCCCTGCCCTCGCGCTTGGCACGATAGAGCGCTGCATCGGCGTTGGCGAGCAGCGTGGCGGCATTCACGCCGTCATCCGGATAAAACGCGATGCCGATGCTGAGGCCGACATGGGGAAGGTAGTCGTCGACCTCGAGCTCCTTGCCGATGGTCTCGACCAGGCGCTCGGCGAGCGCCAGAACCTCCTCACGCCTGATGTCGTCGGGCATCAGGATCATGAACTCGTCGCCGCCGATACGAGCGACGAAGGCGCCGTCGGTCTCCGCGGCAAGCCGGTCCGCTGCCGTCCGCATCAGCATGTCGCCGACGGGATGGCCGAACACGTCGTTGACCTCTTTGAAGCGGTCGAGATCGAGGCTGAGCACGGCAAAACTGGTCGCCGCCTCCTGCGCCCGCTCCAACCGCTCGCCGAGCGCGGCGTTGAAGGCGCTACGGTTCGGCAGGTCGGTCAGCACGTCATGATGCGCGAGGTGACTGATGCGTTCCTGGGTGTTGACGCGCTCGGTGACGTCCTCGATCACGCCGACCAGATATTGCGGATCGCCGGCATCGTCGGTGATCAGCATCTTTCGCGAGTTGACGACCCGGTCGTGACCCTTGACGCCGATTTCGAGCAGATGCTCCTCGAGGAACATCGGCATCCCGCTGGCAACGACCCTGCGGTCTTGCTCGTTGACCATGCGGGCGACATCTGCGGGGAATATCTCGTCGGGAGTCCTGCCCAGCATCTGCTCGCGTTGCAGGCCATAATAGCTCTCGCCGGCGCGGTTGAGCAGGATGTAACGGGAATCCTTCGCGCACTTCGCGAATACGGCGATCGGGATGTTCTCGACGATGGCGTCCAGGAACTCACGGGTCCGCAGCAGGTCTTCCTCGACCTCGTCGTGAGTCTGCACACGTGCGTCGATCATCCGCTGGCGCTCGCGATCACTCGCCTCATAGGCTGCGCTGACGAGCTCGCCCAGCTTGGCGAGGTCGACCTGTCCGGCCGCGTCGGTGGCGCAACGAAGCTGCTCGGCGAACAAGCGATGCATACTCATGCCATCGCTCCACGCCGCATGCAGGCCTCATGCCCGCAGATATCCTCGATCCGCATCCCCGCGCTCTCTAGCGTTTCTCAATCGAAGATTGCGGCGCATAGCGTTGCTCGGGAGTTAATCGAGCCTTCGTCTCCGGCGCATTGGTTACCCCGGCCTGAAGAGGCGAGCATTCCTGCGCGATATTCTCCGTGGAACCCCGGAGACAAGTGACACGATGCTGGCACAACCGGAACCGCGCCGTCTCCGATAGTGTCCCTTGGTCTAGCGGATGCGCGCGCCTTCACCGAGGCGCATCGGATGCGCGGCATTGTCCTGCAGCTTCGGAACCCGGCCGGCCTCGGCGGCGACGCGAATGGCGGCGATATTGGCCGCATATTCGGCAGCGCTTTTGCCGCGAAACACCGCGGAACCCGCCACCAGCGTATCGGCGCCCGCCGCCGCCACCGCAGCGGCATTATCACGCGTGATGCCGCCGTCGACCTCGAGCCGGATCGGCCGGTCGCCGATCATGGTTTTGATCCGTTCGATTTTCTCGAGCTGGGATTCGAGGAAGGATTGGCCGCCAAATCCCGGATTGACTGTCATCACCAGCACGAGATCGATGCGATCGAGCACATAGGCGATCGCGCTCTCGGGAGTGGCCGGACACAGGCTGACGCCGGCCTTCTTGCCGAGCGCACGGATCGCCTGGAGTGAGCGGTCGAGATGCGGGCCGGCTTCGGCATGCACCGTGATGACGTCGGCGCCTGCCTTCGCGAACGCTTCGAGATAGGGATCAACAGGCGCGATCATCAGATGAACGTCGAACACCTTCTTCGTCAGCGGACGGATCGCCTTGATGACGTCGGCGCCATAACTGATGTTGGGGACGAAATGCCCGTCCATGATGTCGCAATGGATCCAGTCGGCGCCGGCCGTGTCGATTGCCGCGATCTCCTCGCCGAGGCGCGCGAAATCCGCGGCCAGAATCGACGGAGCGATGATGATCTCTCTGGTCATGGCTTTGCACTCCCCGCATCGGCGCCGCCGCTGAAGACGCGGCTCGCCAGGACGTCTATGGGATCGATGGTTTCGAGGTCGGCGACATCGAGCATGCGGTCGAGATCGGACACCAGGCGATCGGCCTGCCGCAGCCGGATGCGGTCGACGGCGTTGCGGATCGAGCGCGCATTGGAGAAGAACGGCTGCGTCCGGCGCAGCGCGATGTATCTCTCGAACGCCTCGCGCGCCGCAGCCGAGAGGCGATAGCCGCGCTCCTTCAACATCAGTTCGGCGATGACTAGCAGCTCAGCTTCGGCATAGTCCGGAAATTCGATGTGATGGGCGATGCGCGAACGGAAGCCGGGGTTGGAGGCGAAGAAGCTCGTCATGCGCTCGCCGTAGCCGGCGAGGATCACGACCAGGTCGTCGCGCTGGTTCTCCATCACCTGGAGCAGGATCTCGATCGCCTCCTGGCCGTAGTCGCGCTCGTTGTCGGGGCGATGGAGATAATAGGCCTCGTCGATGAACAACACGCCGCCCATCGCCTTCTTCAAGATCTCCTTCGTCTTCGGCGCGGTGTGGCCGATGTATTGACCGACGAGATCGTCGCGCGTGACCGAGATCACCTGCCCGCGCCGCACGAAGCCGAGACCGTGCAGGATCTTGGCCATGCGCAGCGCCACCGTGGTCTTGCCGGTGCCGGGATTGCCGGTGAACGACATGTGCAGCGTCGGCGGCGCGGAGGCCAGGCCCGCGCGCTGCCGGATGCGTTCGATCAGCAGCAGCGAGGCGATCTGGCGCACGCGGTTCTTCACCGGCTTCAATCCGACCAGCTCCTGCTCGAGCTGCTGCAGCGTGTCGGTGATCCCGGCAGCTTCGGCTTCCTTGCGGAGATCGAAACTGGTCTCGCTGGGCTCAGTCGTGGTTGCGTGGGGAACGTCCAGCATAGCTACCCTCGAAGAAAAGAGCTTCGCCGCCGGGAGCGGCGAAGCAGTGGTCCGCCAAGGATGCGGAGCAGGGAGAGCTCCGCGCGGAAGCGGATGGCTTTAAGTTGACGCGTGCGTGGCCGGCCTTCGCACGGTGGTGTACCGGATCGCGCGGCCGCCGACTTCCTGCCGCACCAGCTCGAACTCCGCCTCTTGCGGCGGCCGGTTGACGAGGAAGGAGATCCGCACCGACTCCCAGCCATGGCTGGAATCGAAGCCGCTGATGCGGATGTAGCGGTCGCCATACACCCTGCGGCACTCCGCGAGCTCCATCATCACGCCGGCGGCGTCCTGAAGGTCGAACATCGGCAGGCCCCACATTTCCCAATAGGTATTGCGGGGATGGGGATCGTCGGTGAACTCGATGTTCACCGCCCAGCCATTGGTCAGGCAATACTGCACCTGCTTCGTGATCTGATCGTCGGTCAGATCCGGCAGGAACGAGAAGCAGCCCTGGGTCAGTTTCATCTCATGTCTCCTCAAACGGTTTCCAGCGCGGTCGGCACGAAGTCCGGCGTGTCGGTGGATTGATAATTGAAGGTGACGTCCTTCCAGACCTCGAGCGCCGCCTTCAACGGCGTGCAGGTCTCGGCCGCCCGCGCCAGGATCTCCGGACCTTCATGGACGTAGTCGCGGCCCTCGTTGCGGGCGAGGATCATCGCTTCCAGCGCCACGCGGTTGGCGATCGCGCCGGCGGCGATCCCCATGGGATGGCCGATGGTGCCGCCGCCGAACTGCAGCACGACGTCCTCACCGAGCAGATCGAGCAGCTGATGCATCTGCCCGGCATGGATGCCGCCGGAAGCCACGGGCATCATCTTGTTCAGGCTCGCCCAGGGCTGATCGAAGAAAATTCCATGTTCAAGCTTGGTCGGGTTGAAGTCTTCGCGGCAGACATCGTAATAGCCGCGCGTGGTGTTGGGATCGCCTTCGAGCTTCCCGACCACCGTGCCGGCATGGATATGGTCGACGCCGGCAAGGCGCATCCACTTGGCGATGACGCGGAACGACACGCCATGGCTCTTCTGCCGCGTATAGGTCGAGTGACCGGCGCGATGCAGATGCAGGATCATGTCGTTGCGGCGCGCCCACTTCGCCATGGACTGGATCGCGGTGTATCCGATCACGAGGTCGATCATGACGATGCACGATCCGAGCTCCTTGGCGAACTCGGCACGCTCGTACATGTCCTCCATCGTGCCCGCGGTGATGTTCAGGTACGTGCCCTTCACTTCCCCGGAGGCGGCCTGCGCGCGGTTCACGGCTTCCATGCAGTACAGGAAACGATCGCGCCAGTGCATGAAGGGCTGCGAGTTGATGTTCTCGTCGTCCTTGGTGAAATCGAGCCCGCCCTTCAGCGCCTCGTAGACGACGCGGCCATAGTTGCGGCCCGAAAGCCCGAGCTTCGGCTTCACCGTCGCGCCCAGCAGCGGCCGGCCGAACTTGTCCAGGCGCTCGCGCTCGACCACGATGCCGGTCGCCGGCCCCTGGAACGTCTTCACATAGGCGACGGGGAAGCGCATGTCTTCGAGCCGCAGCGCCTTCAACGGCTTGAAGCCGAACACGTTGCCGATGATCGATGCCGACAGGTTTGCGATCGAGCCCGGCTCGAACAGATCGAGATCATAGGCGATGTAGGCGAAATACGAGCCCGGCGTGCCCGGCACCGGATCGACGCGGTAGCATTTTGCGCGATATTTCTCCGCCGCGGTCAGGCGATCGGTCCACACCACGGTCCAGGTCGCGGTCGAGGATTCGCCGGCGACAGCGGCCGATGCCTCGATCGGATCGACGCCCTCTTGCGGCGTCACACGGAACAGCGCGATGACGTCGGTGTCCTTTGGCGTGTAGTCGGGCTCCCAATAGCCCATGCGCTTGTATTCCATCACACCGGAGCGATAGCGCTCTTTGCCGCGGACCGTGCCTGCATGTGCGTTCATGTCTCTCTCCTGCTCTTCTCTCTCTGAATGATTAGGCCGCGACCGGTTCGCGAGCGCCGATGCGCGGATCGAGGTCGCCGGCGCGGTAACGCCGCGCCATTTCGCTCAAGGGGATGACCTTGATCTTGCTGGCGTGGCCCGCCGTGCCGAACTGCTCGAAACGCTCGCGGCAAAGCTCACGCATCGCGTCCATCGCGGGCTTCAGGAACTTCCGTGGGTCGAATTCGGAGCGCGTTTGCGCCGCGACCTTGCGGAACACCGCGGTCATCGCGAGACGACAATCGGTGTCGATGTTGACCTTGCGTACGCCGCTCTTGATACCGCGAACGATCTCCTCGACCGGCACGCCCCAGGTCTGAGGCATCTCGCCGCCGAACTGGTTGAACATGTCCTGGAGCGGCTGCGGCACCGAGGAGGAGCCATGCATCACCAGATGCGTGTTCGGCAGGCGGCGATGGATCTCCTCGACCACGCGCATCGCCAGGATGTCGCCATCCGGCTTGCGGCTGAACTTGTAGGCGCCGTGCGAGGTGCCCATCGCGATGGCAAGCGCATCGACCTTGGTGGCACGAACGAAGTCGACCGCCTGGTCGGGATCGGTCAAGAGCTGGTCGTGACTGACCTTGCCCTCGACGCCGTGGCCATCCTCCTGCTCGCCGCCGCCATGCTCGAGCGAGCCGAGCACGCCGAGCTCGCCCTCGACGGACGCGCCGACCCAATGCGCGAGATCGACGACGCGTCGGGTGATTGCGACGTTGTAGTCGTAATCGGCCGCCGTCTTGGCATCGGCTTTGAGCGAGCCGTCCATCATGACGGACGTGAAGCCGTGGGCGATGGCGGACGCGCAGGTCGCTTCGTCATTGCCGTGGTCCTGATGCATGCAGAGCGGAATGTCGGGATAGGTCCGCTCCAGCGCATCGATCATGTGCGAGAGCATGATATCGCCGGCGTAGCTGCGGGCGCCGCGCGAAGCCTGCATGATGACGGGCGCGTCGACCTCGGCCGCCGCCTGCATGATCGCGATGCCCTGCTCCATGTTGTTGATGTTGAACGCCGGCACCGCGTAACCATGGCTGGCGGCGTGATCGAGCAATTGGCGAAGGGTGATACGGGCCACGAGAAGTCCTCCTTATTGTCTCTTGCGTGCGATCGCCCGGCGGGCGGCTTCCGCAATGCTCTGCGGCGTGATGCCGAATTCGCGGTAGAGCACGGGCGCCGGCGCCGAGGCGCCGAAGCCGCGCATGCCGACGAACTCGCCCTCAGTGCCGATCCAGCGCGACCAGTCACCCTGCACA
>NZ_JALBHA010000298.1:0-8082 GCF_023006445.1 Bradyrhizobium sp. SHOUNA76 | reverse complement strand
GCTGCGCAGCCGCTCGCGCAGCTCCTTGAGGCGGCCGGAGAGATCGTTGGTGGCGCGCCGTGCGGCCGAAGCCTGCGAGTTGCGGGATTCGGCGAGATAGGCGCTGGTGAGGGTGTTGGCGAGCATCGCCGCCTTCGCCGGATCGGTCGACCAGACCTCGATGTCGACGATGAAGCTCTTCTCGGTCTTGCGGATCGTAATGTGCCGGTTCAGCGCCTCGAGCGCCGCAAGCTGCACTTCCTTGTTGTCGGCACCGGAGGGCGCGCGGGGCTGCAGGCCGATCAGGCCGAGCAGCGACGACATCAGGCTCCTGCCGTCGCCGCCGCCGAATTCCGGGTCCTTGTCGAGACCAGCCTGCTGGATCACCTTGAGCAGGACGCTGTTGGAGGTGATCAGGCGCGCCTGGCTCTCCACCACCATGGACATGCCGGAGACATCCTGCGCGCGCGGCGTAAGCTCACGATCGACGAGCTGAAGCTCGCGCGGATCGACATAGAGCTGGGCGGTGGCGGTGTAGCGGGGCGTCAGGCTCTTGCCGATGGTGACGGCAAGCGTTGCGCCGAGCAGCGCGGCCGCGGCAATCGCGATCTTGCGCCGCCAGAGCAGATTGGCGAGCTCGAGAACGTTGAAGCCGGCCTGAGTCTTCTGTTGCGGGGGCTCGGGTCTCGCCCGATCGATCGGCTGGTTATAGTCAAGCATGATCCCCAGCTTTCATTCCAACTGCCGTAGGCTGAGCGGTTACTCTTCGCTCTACGCCATGCCCCCGGGATATAGGGGCCCAATCCACGCAACAGGGAAAATTAACCATACTCATTGAGGGACTATTCACCGAAATGGCAAACAAAGCGTTTAAGCGCATGCCAATCCGCGCTGCGTCCTCGTGACGCTCGGGATGCGTGAAATCCCCGGAGATTAACGGTTCGTTACCGCGCACGGCGTGGCCGCGAGGCTCCGCTTGTTCCGTGATGGACCGCGCGCGCGCCATAATGGTCAGCTTTTCCGCAGGATGACGTGATAGTCGCCGCGACGGACATCGATGCCGCGTGGAAGCACGGCGTTCAGCACGGCGGCGCCGGCGTCCACGAGGGACGCGAACAGCGGCTTGCGCCGACGCATCTCGGGATAGCGCGGACTCTCGACCTCCCGGCGGTAGATCATCTCGAGGCCGTTGGCGGCTGCGAACGCTTCGAGCCGGGGCAGCGTCACCAGCGGGTGAAAGAAGGTCGGGAATGGCGGCTCGCCGGGCAGACCGGCGTCCTTGATGCCGCGGATGTGCCGGTAGAACCAGACGTGAAACCAGTGCGGCGAATATTTGGTGACGACGCCGGACAGGGAGCGCGGATTGGGCGCGCCGATCAGCACCATGCCGCCGCGCTTGAGCGCATCGCGGAAATTCAGCAGCGCGGCGTCGACGTTGGGCAGATGCTCGATCACATTGTAGCAGATCACGAGATCGAAGGTCTCGCGCCCGAAACGGTAGGCCTGCACGTCGCCGAGGATCGCCTCGTCTGCGTAGCTGTTGTTGCGGACCTGGTCCTCGTCGATATCGACGACGGTGACCTTGCTGCGGTCAAGCATTTCCGGTGGCAGGACGCTGCATGAACCGCCGCCGGCTTCGTAGATGGCGAGTTGGCCTTTCGGCAGTTCGCGGCGCAGCACGTCGTGAACGGCGAGCAGGCTGTCGCGGGCTTCGCCGGGGACGAGATCGTGGAGCGCCTGGGTATATGCCGTGACCGCGGGGATATGGATCGCCGTGGCTGTCGCGAAATCGATCGTGGCTGGCTTGTTCATGTTTTTTGACCGCGCTTGTTCTATTCAAATTTACAGGAAAAATCTCGCAGGCCCGAAGAGCAAATCTGATGCCGCGTCGTCTCACCGGTCGCAGTGCTTACGGTCGGGTTAATCCGCATACGCATTAACTACGGCATTGTTCATGTTAGGTCGTTGTCGGCGCATGGACCGCGAATTGCAGTATCACGCGCGCATGATTTCGCGGAAGAAACAGGCGAAAGCGGTTAAACGCATGATGTCGGTTCAGGACGGCCAGGAGATCGGCGTGAGGCGCAGGCACGCGCATTCAACGGGTCGTCCATTTTGGGACGCATCTGTCCCGCGGCGATGTGCCGTCGCAGGACGCGGGATTGATGCAGGGCTTTTTCAACATATCTCGGACATCTAGAACGTCATGACCTTGATCCCGACAGACCTGTCCGCCATGCGCATCTCGGATGCCGTGCGCGATCCCAACCGGGAGATCGTGGCGAGCTCCCGGGTCATCGACCTGTCAGTCGGCATCGTCGTCTGCATCCCCTGCTTCCGTCGTCCGCAGCACCTGCGGCTGACGCTGGAATCGCTGGTGAACCAGCGTACCCCACGTTCCTTTGCCGTCGTCATGGTCGAGAACGATGCCGCGCAGCGCGAAAGCGCGCCGGTTGCTGCGGAATTTCTGGCCGAGGGCAGGCTGCAGGGCGTCTGTCTCGTCGAGAAGCGTCAGGGCAATTGCCAGGCGATCAATGCCGCGTTCGAGACGGCGCTGGCGCTGTTTCCCGCCGCGACCCGCTTCCTGATGATCGATGACGACGAGATCGCGTCAAGCGACTGGCTCGAGCTGATGGTTCGCACCGCGGAGGCGACCGGCGCCGACGTGGTCGGCGGGCCGGTGCTGCCGGTGTTCGAGGACGACAGCAAGCCGTGGCTGTCGCGTCATCCCGCCTTCTGTCCCGCCTACGACTATTCCGGCGCGGTGCCGCTGATCTATGGCTGCGGCAATTGCCTGATCACGCGTTCCGCCTTCGAGCGGTTCGATCGTCCCGCGTTCGACTTGCGCTTCAATTTTCTCGGCGGCGGCGATTGCGATTTCTTCGTGCGGTGCCGCGATGCCGGCATGATATTCCATTGGACGGCGGAGGCGGTCATCACCGAGACCGTGCCGCAAAGCCGCACCAGTCTCGGCTGGGTCGCAAAGCGTGGCCTGCGCATCGGCGCGATCAATTATCGCGTGCAATACAAGGCTGCTCAAAGCGCAAGCGCGCGCGCATGGGTGTTCGTGCAGATGCTCGGACGGCTGCCGCTGTCGCTGGTCCGGTCCGCTCGCATGCTGGCGACGTCGAAAGCCGTCGTCGCCATGCATCCGGCGCTGGTGGCGCTCGGCTCCATGCTTGCGGCGTTCGGCTTCGCGCCGAAGCCCTATGAGGCCTCCAAAATCGTGTCGTGACGGTTAGATGCCGAAGCGGGCGAGGGCGGTCCTTGCCGCGGCGCGCGGCAACGCCCTGAGCGAACGCCGGCCGACCATTCCGAGATAGCCCAGGGCTTGGCGATATCGCCCGAATCGGACCGCCTGCATCGCCGCATAGGTGATGAGATGAAGTTCGGCGGCAAGGCGCAGCCCGGACGCCGTACCTTCGGGCAATCTCGCCAGGATCAAACCGTCGTCGAACACCCGCGCGATGGCCGGGAAGAAGTCCTTCGGTGTCCGGACCGCGGCGTTCATGGTGTTGGCGGTGTGCAGGCGATAATCGAGCAGCAGCTTCGGCGCGAATTCGAACTCGCCGATCGCCGCGAGACGGCACCAGCAATGCCAGTCCTCGCAATATCTGAGCGACGTATCGAAGCCGCCGATGGCGTGGAAGGCCTCCGCGCGCGCGAGAGCAATACCGCCATTGACGATGAAATTGCCGGCCGCGAGTCGCGTCAGCACATCACCAGATGGCTTGCGACGTCTCTTCAACAGGTCGCGCCGCCCGATCTGGCGTCCCTCGCTGTCGATCGTGTTGTAGTCGCCGTAGACGACAACGGCGCGAGGCGCGCCGCGTGCTGCCGCCAGCAGCGCAGCCACCGCGCCGGGGCGAAGGCGGTCGTCGGCATCGAGGAAGAGCAGCCATTCGCCGCTTGCATGACGTGCGCCGAGATTGCGCGCAGCCGACACACCGGCGGAATCATTGGTCATCAGGCGCAGTCGCGGGTCGCGAATGGCACGGACGATCGCGGTGGTATTGTCGGTCGAGCCGTCGTCCACGACGATCACTTCGCCGACCTCAACCTGCGCCAGTGCGCTCGCGAGGGTTTCGCCGACATAGGTCGCCACGTTCTTGGCGGGAATGACGACGGACACCGACGTGGGCGAACTCGACGTCAGCGGCTGGCGCACCGCCGGAGCGCTGCGTGCTGTGGCCGGCAGATCGAGAACGTGTTCGGCAGTGATCTGAGCCACGGCTCGCCTTTAAGAGTCTGTTAACCAGGACGCCGCTGCTGAATGAACGATGCGATCATTCGCAGCCTTGGATGTTTGCAAATGATACTCGGATTGCGGCCCGATCGTCGCCGCGAAGGCGTGTGTCGGCGTGGTTTCGTCAATTAGCGTTAAGCCACTGGCATTAAGCCTGTGGCAGATTTGGAGGAGAGCGACAGCCGGTCCCATGCGAGAATGAGCATCCGGCTGCCGCGGATGGATCCAGTGCCCGTAAAGACGTTCGAACACGACCCCGATGCGATGATCCTCAACCTCTTTTACGAGGACAAGGACGACCGCTGGTTTCCCGGCGACCGGCATCTGCGGCGCATGGCTCGCCGCGTGCTGCTCGGCGAGCCGCGCATGAGCGGCCAGCTTCGCGTATTCCTCAATCTCTGTGCAGGGCTCGACCGGCTCGGTATCCGCTATCGCGTCAACGATTACGGCTACATCGCACGGCATCCGGACGAGCTCGCCTGCATCATCGGCCGCACCTTCCTGCTCGACAAGTTCGCGTGGAAGAACCCGATCCTGCTCGGCGTCGCCGCGCACAATCATCCGCTCGACGATCCTGATCTGTTCAAGCGTCTCCCCGTGAAGAAGGTCGTGGTACCCGGCCCGTGGTACGTCGACATGTACCGGCCGTACTGGCCCGAGACGGAGGCATGGCCGGTCGGCATCGACACCGATCTCTGGGCACCGTCGCGCGGCTCGCAGAAGACGGTCGACGTGCTGATCTACGACAAGGTTCACTGGGACCGCGAGCGCTATGCACCGGAGCTGATCGAACCCGTCCGCGCCCGTCTGCGAAAAGAGGGGCGCTCGTTCATGGAGCTGCGCTACGGCAGCTACAAGGAGGAAGACTATCAGGCCGCGCTGGCGAGCTCGCGCGCGATGATCTTCCTCTGCCAGAACGAAAGCCAGGGCATCGCCTATCAGCAGGCTCTGTCTTGCGGCGTGCCTGTTTTCGCCTGGGATCCGGGTGGCCCATGGCGAGACCCCGACTACTATCCGCACCGCGTGCAGTTCGCGCCGGTGTCGTCGGTGCCGTATTGGGACGAGCGCTGCGGGGCCAGGTTCGCCGACGTCGCGGGGTTCGAGGCGGGGTGGGAAAACTTCTGGGCCGGCTGTGCCGCTGGCATGTTCGATCCGCGCGGTTTTATCCTGGACAGTCTCACGCTCGAGCAACGGGCGCTGCAATATTACGAGATTGCGCGGAGCATCGTGCGGCAGCCGCCGGCGCAGACCTCCGCCACGCCTGTTGAGGGGTGCTCGGCAGCGTTGAGCCAGGAGCTGGAGCCTCACCGACGCCACCAAATGTCTTGAGCCATGGACCGCAGCGCCGCTGACATCACTGAGCTCGAGGTCCGATCGTTGGGCCGTGTCGTGCGCGATGGCCTGGCGCAGCTCAATGCCGTGCAGGCTGCGCGTTGTCTCGTCGCCGTCGCGTCGCTGCTGCTGGTGCTGGTGACGCTCGATCCCTTCCCGGACCTGCGCAATCCCGATGTCACCAATGTCGTCGGCGGACGCATGGCGCTGACCTATGTGTCTTGGGGGCTGCTGGCTGCGGTCGCGGTGCTGTTCGTCGCCGCGACGGATGGGCCGGCGCTGAAGAGCCTGGTGACGCCGCTTCATCTCTGCCTTGTGGGCTGGCTGCTAATCAACATCGTCCTCTCCGAAAGCCCAGGCGTTTCGATCCAGCGGTTCGTGCTCCTCGCAAGCGTGACGTCGCTCGCCGTTCTGCTGCCATTGCTGCCGCCGACGCAGCGCAGCTTCAATCTTTGCCTGGGTGCCGCCGCGCTGGTGTTGCTCGCGCTGTGCTATCTCGGCGTCTTCCTCGCGCCGCAATATTCGATCCACACCTCGCTTGATATCGCCGAGCCGCAGCTCGCCGGCGACTGGCGTGGCAGTTTTGGCCACAAGAACGTCGCCTCACCCGTAATGACGATCCTGGTCTATGTCGGAATCTATCTGTCCGCCGTGGGCTCGTTCGTGATGGGACCCGCGATCGCGGCGCTCGCCGGCATCTTCCTGATCTTCACCGGCGGCAAGACGTCGTCGGTGCTCTGCCTTGCGGTCTATGTGCTCGCGTCGCTGGTCTATGTCACGCCAAGCCTGTGGCTGAAGCGGATCATCTGCTTCGTGCCGCTGATTGTGATGAACCTGCTGACGGTCGGCAGTGTCTTGAGCCCCGCGCTCGGGGCCATGACGCGGCTGCTTCCGCTCGATCCCACCTTCACGGGCCGTTCCGCCATCTGGGAGTTCGCGCTCGCGGCCTTCGCCGAAAAGCCGATCATCGGTCACGGCTATGCGGCCTTCTGGGACGACGTCACGGCACGGCAGACCGCCCAGGGCGCTGAATGGGCGACGTCGGCGGCGCACAGCCACAATAGCTATCTCGACCTCGCGGTCACCATCGGCCTGCCGGGACTCGTGCTCGTGATCCTCGTCTTCGTGCTCGCACCGCTCGGCAATTTCCAGTCAGCCCGGGCTCACAGCCGCAGTGGCACGCTGGCAAAGCTGTTCCTGACCGTATGGCTGTTCGGCCTGTATTACGGAGCGACCGAGACGTTCCTGCTCGAACGGCAGAATCCGATCTGGTTCATGTTCGCTCTGGCGGTGGCCGGTCTGCACTTCCTGGCGCGATTCCAGTGCGTCGCGCAGACGGAACCGAAGCAATGACAGCTTGTCGCATCCAAGGCTGTTTGTCGTGGCAATGGCTTAACGATAAGCGCCGTTCCTCGTGGTCTGCGACAATACATAACCTATTACCGAACATTCAGTAGTCGTATGTCCCGCGAATGACGTTCCTCAGCGTCGAGCAATTAGATGGTCTTGTGTCCAGCACGTCGGGAATCGCGATCGATTTCGTGCGTGATTGGCGCCAGGCCGCTTCGCGCCTGTACGCCGGGCATCGCACCGCTTTCCAACATGGCTACTGGCTTGGAGCCTGGTACCAGGCGTTCGATGATGTCGCGCCGCTGATCGCCGTGATCTCCGATTCCGCCACCGGCAAGGACATCGCGATGGTGCCGATGATCAGCCACATCAGGCGCGGCATCCGCATCGCCGAATTCGCCGATCTCGGCGTCTCCGACAACAACGCGCCGATCCTGGCGCGCGATGCCGCGTCGGATGCGGTGGCGATGCATGCGATCGGCAAGGCGCTGGTCGAGGCGTTGCGCGCCTTGCCCGACGGCTTCGATTTGCTGCGCCTGAGGAAGATGCCGGTCGAGGTCAGCGGCAAGCCGAACCCGCTGGTGTCGCTCGGCCGGATCGGGTCCTCTTCGCTCAACGGCAATCTCGTGCAGATGGGCGATGACTATCGAGCCTACCAGGCCTCAATCAAGCGCATGCAGATGCCGCGCTGCTGGCGCGTCTTCACCCGTCATGCCGGCGCGCGGTTCGAGATCGCCAAGGATGTCGGGCGCGCGCATGAACTGATGGACGTGATGGACGTCCAGCAGCAGGCGCGCATGCAAAAGCTCGGCTCGCCCTTCGTCCTCGACGACAAGACCCATGCGCGATTCTATCGCGAGGTGGTCCGCCAAGGCATTGCGGAGGGCTATGCCGTCGTCTCGGCGCTGGTGTGCGACGAGGGTATCGTCGCCACCGCGCTCGGCGTCCGGCACGGTGCGACCTATTACCTGCTGCGCATCAGCCATGGCGGCGATTCATGGTCGAGCTGCTCGCCGGGGCTGCTCGTCGCCGAGCGCACCCTGGCGGCGCTGCATGCAGAGGGCGTGCGCCGTTTCGACCTCAGCATCGGCAATCAAGACTACAAGCGGCGCTTCGGCGCCGCGCGGGTGCCGCTGACCGATGTCAGCGTCGCGCTGTCCTGGCGCGGTCTGCCC
>NZ_JALBHA010000297.1:0-8105 GCF_023006445.1 Bradyrhizobium sp. SHOUNA76 | reverse complement strand
CGGCTGGTGGCGGCGTTGGCGCCGGTCGTTGCGTTGCCGTCGGTGGTTTGCGAGCCGCCGAAGCCGGCAGCCCACACACTCCAGCGCGACTCGAAGGCCTGCACCGGAGCTTTACGATAGATCGCGGCGTAGGCGTCACGCTCGGCGCCGCTGCGCTTGCGGCCGGCAGCATAAGCGAGCGCGTCGCTGTCCTCGGCCGCATAACCCGCAGCACCGCCGGACGAACGCGAATCGCCGCGACCAGCAACGAACGGATCGGTGAGCACGCCCATGAACATGTTCATCGCGTTGAACGTGGTTTGCTGCGCGCCGGTGGCCGTCTCGCCCGAGGCCTGCGTCAGCGCGTTGAGCAGAGGAGTGCCCGCGAGCGCGAACAGCGCATTGAAGCTGGCCGGCATCGCAGCGCCGCCGATCAGCGCATTGTCGATTCCGGCCGCAACGTTCCGCTGATTGACGTTGGCATTGCCCGGCAGCGAGGACGAGAGCGTGCCGGGATCGAGCGTCAGCAGCACATCACTGCCGACATAGCTCAGCCGCGCGTTACGGGCGAAGCTGTTCGCGGTGAGGAATTCGGCGCCGGAGAAGCTGCCGCTCACCGTGCCCGCGGTCATGATGGTATAGGTCGTCGTCGCCGACACCCGCGTCAGCGGATCCACCACCACCTTGCCATTGATGCTGGCGATGCCCGTGACGATTGTCTTGTCGGAGATCGCGCCGGAGACCTGCACCAGATAGGTCGAGGCCGCCGTCATGGTCAGGCTCGCGGTTGTCAGCGTGCCAATCGAATTGCCGGGCGCCAGCGAGCCGCCATTGATGGCGACGGCACCGAGAGTGCCGTTGCCGCCGAGCGTGCCGCCGGCATTCACGGCGATGCTGCTGGCCGAGGAGAGATCGCCGTTCACCGACAAGGTGCCGCCGTTCACCGTCACCGGACCGGTATAGGTCGCGGTACCCGTGAGCGTCCAGTTGGACGACCCCGTCTTGTCGAGCAGCGCCCAACCGGTCGATATCTGGCTGACGTCGAAACTGTTGCTCCCGCTGCCCGCGAAACGGAAGGTATCCGTGCCGTGGCCGATGGCGAGGCCGACGAGCTTTGCGTTCGGTCCGTCCATCACGAGAAGGTTGTTGCTTCCGGAAACGAAGCTCACCGCGGTGCCGGTGAGGCCCGTGATGCTGCCGGCATTGATGACCGTCGAGACGCCGCCCGTGAACGTGCTGACACCACCCACGTTACCGATGATCGTGCCGCTGTTCGCGATCGTGACATTGCCCGTCGCGGAAAATGCGTCGACGCCGACACTGCCGCCACTGTTCCATGTGCGCAAGGTCGCGGCCGATCCGATCGTGACGTTGATGGCGCCGCCGCTGCTCGACCCCACACTGATGGCGTTCGAGCCGGGAAAGTTTGAGCGGACCGTGCCGCTGGTGACGGTCACCGTATTGGTTCCGGCTTGTGTGATGGCCAACACGCCCTCGCCAACGCTCGACGTCACGTCCCTGGAGATGGTCACGGTCGACGTGCCCGCACCAGCAACCGACGTCACGATGGCAATCCCGCCAGAGGAGATGACGCCGTCACGTGCGATCACGATGTTGCCGTTGCCGCCTGATGCCGTCGCGTGAATACCCTGGCCGCCCGCGGTGATCGTGCCGCTTCCGGTCACCGTCACGTCGCCGCCACCGCTTGCGACTGCACTGATGCCGAGACCTGACGTCACGTTGCCGCTGCCGCTGACGGTCACGCTGCCGGTGCCGCTGGTCGCAGCATCAATGCCGATGCCCCCGGCGCCGGTGGTTACGCTGCCGTCGCTCGTGACGAGCACGGAGCCACTGCCTGTATTGGAGGCACTGAGGGCCGTGCCGGCGGCCGTGTTGATGACGCTGCCGCTGCCCGAGTAGCTGACGGCCCCACCGTTGCCGACAAGGCCGATTGCGGAGACGGCCGCCTGGTTCGTCGTCACGATGCCGCTGTTGGTCATCGTGATGGTCCGGCCGGAGCCGGTCGGAGCAAGCTGAAGACCGAACCCGTTGACGGTGGTGTTGGCGGTGACGGTGCCGATCGTATCGGCATTGAACGATTGCACCCGGTCGTTGGTCGCGGCGTTCGGGCTGGTGCTGTTGGTTGTATTCGTGGTCGTGATCGTGCTGCCGGGCGCGTCGCACAGCACGGTGACCGGGCTGGAGCCGCTGGTCGAGCAGGATTGCGCCAGCGCGCTCCCCGGATGGCCGGCGATCATTGCGACGAACACGCCTGCACACGCCGTGCTCGCGAGCAGCGAGCCGCGCCGCTTCGACGCATCAAGATCAATCGACGATGTAAGGACGCGCGGCACGCCATGCGCCGGAATCTGTTTCGACATGCCCCCACCCGCTTTTTGCCGCCGAGTCGGCTGAATATTGGAGGCCTTGCCGGCAGATTACTGGAGATTGCAGGGGGCAAATGGAGCCCGCAAGGTGTGCCACCAGCTCCGTTACCAATTCACTTTTCCTGTGTCCGACCGGACACAGTGTTACCAGCGCGCGTTCGTCCGGGCAGCGCAACCCTAGGTGGCGACCAACCTTCGCCGTAGCCTCAGGAGAGAGGACCATTCAGAGTATCGCAGCGAACGCGCATATCCCTGAATACATGGTCAAAAATTGAACCGACGAGCACTCCGGGGACGGATTTTCCGGATGCGGCACGGGACAGGAAGCGTGAGGTATCGGCCACTCGACCGTTATTCTGAGTAGTACGCGATCCAATACTATCGGATTGATCGAAGCTGACGCACGCCGCTCGCTCATCACTTCACAAAGCCAAGCCCCTCACGCGCCGTGTCCACGGCCCATTTGTCGGTCGGCGGCAGCGCGAGCACGCTGTTGAAGTCCGCGCGCGCATGCTTGGCGTCGGACATCATCATGTAGAGGAGGCCGCGATTGGCCAGGGCGGACTGGCTTTTCGGATCGAGCCGGATCGCCTCGTTGTAGTCGGCGAGCGCGCGGTCGTGCTGTCCAAGGTCGCGAAACACGCCGGCGCGATCGTTGTAGACCTCCGAATCTCGCGGCTGTAGCCGAATCGCTTCGTCGAAATCGGCAAGGGCCCGTTTATCGTCGCCCTTCCTGTGCAGGACAACGGCGCGAACGCGATAGGCCTTCTGGAAAGACGGCGTGATTCTCGTGACGTCATCCAACTCCCGGATGGTGCCGTCGGTGTCATCCTTCTTCAGGAACACAATGGCCCGGCAATAATGGCCGCCGGCACTTCCGGGCTCGAGACGGACGGCGCTGTCGCAGTCGTCCAGGGCTGCATCGATCTCGCCCTTGTTGAGACGAATGTTGCTTCGCAGTTCGTAGGGCCAGGCAGCGGCTGGATTCCGCTGCATCGCCTCGGTGTAATCGGCGGCGGCACGATCGACGTCGCCCTTCACCGCATAGACCTGCCCGCGCATCATGAGCGCACGGTAGGCCTGCTTGGGGCTGCGTTCGATGGCCTCGGTGAAGCCGGCGATCGCGAGATCGAAATCGCGGTGGTTGAAATATTCCTCGGCGCGCGAGGTGTAGGGCGCGCCATAGTCGGGATCGAGGCGGATGGCCTCGTTGTAGTCGGCCATCGCGCGATCGCGGTCGCCTTTGGCGGAATAGGCGCGGCCGCGGCAATGATAGGCACGCCCGAAGTTCGGGTCGATCCGGATCGCGGCGCTGCAATCGTCGAAGGCGCGATTCCAGTCCCGCTTGAGATAATAGGCTTCTCCCCGCAGCTCGTAAGCCGCCGCATTCGCCGGCTCCGCCGCGATGATCGCGGTCTTCTCGGCGATGACGCGATCGTTGGATGCCTCGTCAGCATGCGCCACGGCCGTCACGGCGATCGTGACCGAGCAAAGCAGGCCGAAAACCCGGCCGATCGAACCGCAAGTCATGTGTTGAAAATTCCCGCGCCGAATCCCTGCCGGACGCGTGCGGAATCCGATCGACAGCGCCCGGCCGTGAAATTAAGTCGCAGATGTTGCGCGGTGGGTTCGAACGGGCGGGAGGCTTTAAGCCGCCGTCGCAGGCGGCAGGGCGAGCACCGAATAAATCGCCTGGGCATCGCGCGAGGCGCGGAGCTTCTTGGCGATGTCCTGGTCGCGCAGGAGGCGGGCGATGCGGGCGAGCGCTTTGAGGTGATCGGCGCCGGCGCCTTCGGGGGCGAGCAGCAGGAAGACCAGATCGACCGGTTGGCCGTCCATCGATTCGAAATCGATCGGGCGGTCGAGCCGTGCGAACAGGCCAAAGATCTTTTCGAGTTTGGGCAGTTTGCCGTGCGGAATGGCAACGCCGTAGCCGACCGCGGTGGTGCCGAGCTTCTCCCGCTGCAGCAGCACCTCGAACACGGAGCGCTCGTTCTGGCCGGTCAGCTCGGCGGCCTTGGCCGCGAGCTCCTGCAAAGCCTGCTTCTTGCTGTTGACTTTCAATGCCGGGAGAATCGCCTCGGGTGCGACCAGATCGGTAATCGGCATGGAGGCTTTCCGAGGTGAATTAAACCGTCAGGTTCCGATTTGGCCAGCTTGATAGACCAAGCTCGGCCGGCGTCAATAACATGAAGCAGGAGGAGGACTTAGCCCAGAGTCCTGCCGAGTCCAGATGTGGGGGGCTTCTACTCCAACGCAATCCCGGTGCCAACTCCCGCGTGCGGCTTTGCCACGGTCATTGTTAAGGGCCGGGATTGTACGGAGTCCCGCCTCGGCCTAACCGCCCGCCTTGCCATCGACCTTGGCCCCCGGCGGATCGATCCAGCCCACATTGCCGTCCGCCCGGCGGTAAATGATGTTTACCCGGCCCGAAGAGCCATGCTGGAAGACCAGGCAAGGCGCTCCGCTGAGATCGAGTTCCATGACCGCCTCGCTGACCGACAGCGGCCTCAGCGAGGTGGTCGCCTCCGCGATGATGACGGGGCTGTAGACGGTGACCTCGTCCTCGCCCTCCGGCGCCTCCAGCACGTAGCTCGTCGCATCGAGCGCAGCCATCGCTTCGGAGGCGACATGGGCCTTGCGGGCGGAGCGGTCCTTGAGCCGGTTCTTGTAGCGGCGCAACCGCTTCTCGATCATCACCAGCGCCTGGTCGGCGCTGGCATAAGCATCCGGCGCGTTCGAATCGGCCTCCAGCGTGATCCCCGAATCGAGGTGCAGGGCACAATCGGTGCGGAAGCCGAAGCCGTCCTTGCTGAGCGTGATGTGGCCGGAATAATTGCCGTCGAAATATTTGCGCAGCACCTCGTCGGTGCGGTCGGCAACGCGACCGCGCAGGGCCTCACCGACGCTGATGCTCTTGCCCGAAATCCGAAGAGTCATGGATGCCTCGCTTGGTTTGCTCTTCAGCTGCGACGACGCGTCATCACAGCTGAAGTTCTTCCCTGCGCATGATCTCCCCACGGACCCTTTCCGCGTTCGTCGGGAGAGGAAACCGCTGTGCGCTTTTCCGGATCATGCGCGTGCCTGGATCAGTTGCAAAGGGGAGCCGAGAGTAGCGCGATTTCGCGCCAGTGCAATCAGGCCGGTTCGGTGTTGCGGGAGCGATCGGACATTGCGGTGGAGAGGACGTTACCAAGAGCGCTCTGCTTGTCGCGGCGGCGTTGCACCGAGGAGGGTATGCGCATGGCTTCGCGGTACTTCGCGACCGTGCGGCGGGCAATATCAATGCCCGAGGCGCGCAAGCGTTCCACGATGGTGTCGTCCGACAGGATCGCCGCGGGCGCTTCCGAATCGATCAGCTGCTTGATGTGGTGGCGAACGGCTTCGGCAGAATGCGCCTCGCCACCGTCGGCCGAGGCGATCGAGGCCGTGAAGAAATATTTCAACTCGAATGTGCCGCGATTTGTCGCCATGTATTTGTTGGCGGTGACGCGCGACACCGTGGATTCATGCATCTGAATGGCGTCGGCGACGGCCTTCAGATTGAGCGGCCGCAGGTGCGCCACGCCGTGGGTGAAGAAGCCGTCCTGCTGGCGCACGATCTCGGTTGCAACCTTCAGGATGGTGCGGGCGCGCTGGTCGAGCGCGCGCACCAGCCAGGTCGCGTTCTGAAGCGCGTCGGTGAAATAGGACTTGTCGCCGTCCTTGCCGATCTTCTTCGACAGCTCGGAATAGTAGGTCTGGTTGACCAGCACACGCGGCAAGGTATCGCTGTTGAGCTCGACATGCCAGCCGCCGTCGGGACCCGGGCGGACATAGACATCGGGCACCATGGTCTGCAAACGCGCCGAGCCGAACTTCATGCCGGGCTTGGGATTAAGGCGGCGGATTTCGCCGATCATGTCGGCGATGTCCTCGTCGTCGACGCCGCAGATCTTGCGCAAGGCCACGATATCGCGCTTGGCGAGGAGATCGAGATGCTCGACCAGGGCCTGCATCGCGGGATCATAGCGGTCGAGCTCGCGGAGCTGGATCGCAAGGCATTCGCTTAAGTTACGCGCGCAGACGCCGGGCGGATCGAATTTTTGCAGCACGGCAAGGACGCTCTCGACGTCGGCTTGCGATGCACCAAGACGCTCGGCGGCCTGGCCGAGATCGCCCGGCAAATAGCCGGCCTCGTCGACGAGGTCGATCAGGTACTGGCCAATCATGCGCTGCGCAGGACCGGTGAAGGCCACCGAGAGCTGCTCGGCGAGATGGTCCGACAGGGTCAACTCCGCGGCAACGAAGGCTTCGAGATTGTAGTCCTCATCGCCGGAGGCGCCGCCGCCCCATTCGGTATAGGTGGTCGGCGCAGCGTCCTGGGCGTTGCGCGCCGCAGCCTCGGCCGGCTCCTCGGAGAAGACGTTGTCCAGGCCCGTGTCCAGGGTCTGCTCGATCTCGGCGCGGGTGCCGAGATCCTTGCTCATCCATTCTTCCTGGCCCGGCTCGAAGCCTTCCGCACTGCCGCCAAAGCCGTCGTCACCCTGACCATCACCTTGGCCGCCGGCCTCATCGCCATCGCCGTACTGACGGGCATCAGTGGGGGTCTCGCCCGCGGGGGCCTCGTCATTGGCCCGTTCCAGCAGGGGGTTACGCTCGAGCTCCTCTTCCACGAAGGTCGTGAGATCGAGATTGGACAATTGCAGCAGCTTGATCGCCTGCATCAACTGCGGCGTCATGACCAGCGACTGCGATTGCCGGAACTCTAATCTCTGCGTGAGCGCCATGTAGCAAGAACCGATCCCAAAAAGTTGGTCCGATTTTTGCTTATCCTAGTCTCAGCCCGATGTATACGCCTTGACGAATTGGAAAAAAGGGCTAGAGGCGGAATTCCTCGCCAAGGTAAAGGCGGCGCACGTCCGGATCGGCGACGATCTCATCCGGGCTACCCTCGGTCAAGATTTCACCGGCATAGACGATATAGGCGCGATCGGTGAGACCGAGCGTCTCGCGGACGTTGTGGTCGGTGATGAGCACGCCGATGCCGCGATTGGTGAGATGGCGGACGAGGTCCTGGATGTCGCCGACCGCGATCGGGTCGATGCCGGCGAAGGGCTCGTCGAGCAGCATGTAGTTCGGACGCGTCGCCAGCGCACGCGCGATCTCGACGCGGCGCCGCTCGCCGCCGGAGAGCGCGATCGACGGCGATTTGCGCAGCCGCGTGATGTTGAATTCGTCGAGTAGGGAGTCGAGCTGCTGCTCGCGCTTCTTGCGCGAGGGCTCGACCACTTCGAGCACGGCACGGATGTTCTGCTCGACGGTGAGGCCGCGGAAGATCGAGGCTTCCTGCGGCAGATAGCCGATCCCGAGCCGCGCGCGCTGGTACATCGGGAGTTTCGTGACATCGTGGCCGTCGAGCTCGATCGCGCCGCGATCGGCCTTGATCAGGCCGGTGATCATGTAGAACACGGTGGTCTTGCCGGCGCCGTTCGGACCGAGCAGGCCGACCGCTTCGCCGCGGCGCACATAGATGCTGACGCCGCGCACCACCTGGCGGCTGCCGAAGGCCTTTTCCACGCTATGCACAGCCAGGAAACCCGGCCGCTTCAGGAGCTGCGGTCCGCCCGCGCCATTGGACCTGCCGGCCGCCCTGACGGGGTGAACCGCCTGCGGGCGCGGCTCGGCCTGATAGTCGGCTTCGTAGTCGCCCTGATAGTCAGCCTGGAACTGATCGGGCGCACGCGCCGGATCGCGGGC
>NZ_JALBHA010000296.1:0-8112 GCF_023006445.1 Bradyrhizobium sp. SHOUNA76 | reverse complement strand
CACCGGCATCGATGCGCCGCGGCCCGACAGCACAGTGAGCCGGCGCTGCCGGATCGACCGCGAGCCGGTCAATTCGGCCGCAGCCTTCGGCGACCACATCCGCATGGTATGGCTGACGCCGGCGATGGATGGGCTGTTCATGGGCGCAGGCTCGGAGCGGCGGCGCTTCTTCGACCGTTTGGTGCTCGCCATCGACAGCGATCATTCCAGCCGCATCTCCGCGCTGGAACGCTCTCTGCGCTCGCGCAACCGCCTGCTCGAAACCCGCAATTACGACGACCATTGGTGTGACGCGATCGAGCGAGAGACCGCGGAGCTTGCAGTCGCGGTCGCGGCAACGCGCGGCCAGACCGCAGCAAGGCTCACCGGGATGCTGAACGCGCGCGCGCAGGCCTCCGCCTTCCCATCGGCTAAAATCGCGCTCGACGGCTGGATGGAGAACGCGCTGCTGCAGGAGACCGCGACGTCGGTCGAGGACCGCTACCGGCAGATCCTGCGCGACAACCGCCCGCGCGATGCCATCGCCGGCCGCACCACCGACGGCCCGCATCTCACTGATCTCCAGGTGATCTATGCGCCCAAGAGCATGCCGGCCCGAGACGCTTCCACCGGCGAGCAGAAAGCGCTGCTGATCGGCCTCGTGCTGGCGCATGCGACGCTGGTGGCGGAAATGACCGGCATCGTGCCGCTGCTGCTGCTCGACGAGGTCGTCGCGCATCTCGATCCTAGCAGGCGCGCCGCGCTGTTCGACGAGCTGAAGAAGCTCGGCGCGCAGGTGTGGCTGACCGGCGCGGACCCGGCGGCGTTCGCCGAGATCGGCGCCGGAGGCGAAGTCTTCGACGTCGAGAGCGGACAGGTCTCGGCCCGAAGCTAGGCCGACGGGTTGAACCCGCTCGGTTTCATCAGCGACTAGCTGCTTGAGGCCGCTGGCAGCGACCATCGCGCCGAATTTTGACACGCGCGATATCCTTGGAGCATGAGCATGACGATGGTGAGGCATGGGGCGCGAGCCCCGGCACGATGGCGGATGTTTGCGTACGGCCTCGTCCTGCTCGCGATGTGCCTGCTCGCGGCCAGCGCCGGCGCCACGCTGCCGCATCTGTTTCCGACGACGCTCACGCTGGATTCCGATGCCAAGCTGCCCGCACCGACCCGCTACAATTACAGAGGAATCCACACCACGCTGATGCGGGGCGTCGAAGCGCCGCTTCGCGTCAGGCTGGAAGCCACCGTGCCCGCAGCGCTCGGCGACGTGCTCGCGTTCTATCGCACCGAGCTTGGAAGGCTCGGCTGGCAGGAACAGCATGATGACGCGGTGATCGGCGCCGATCAGGTCCAGCTCGCTTTCGTCTCACCGCTGGGACCGGCCGCGTTGAAACTCGACCGCAAGGATTCCGGCACCTCGGTCCATCTCGTGCAGAAGAACGCGGAGACGGCGACCAAAGCGAACGTTCTTCCAGAGCCCGGCCAGGCGAAGCTGGTGTTCAGCAACATCGGCGACAAGGAAGCCGTGCTCGAGATCAACGAGCAAACCATCCCGCGCCGGGCCGGCGCGAACGCGGTCGCGCTTGACCTCGTGCCCGGCAAATATCCCTACAGGCTGGGCGTGCCGGGCCATCCGGCCACCACGAACATCCTCACCGTCGCCGCCGGCGATACCTGGGAGCTCACGGTCGGGCGCGATGGTGACGCGTGGCCGCCGCTGCAGCTGTACTGAGCACTCGGCCTGCCCGGGCCTTCGCGCCGGCCGGACGATCCCCGTTGAACCTCTCTGGTTCCCACCGCGACTTCTCGTCTGAGGCTGCGGCGCCGACGGCGCCGCAGCCTGCCAATGCGCGAGGGCAGGACGACCCGCGCAACATCCAGGAGTTTTGACGATGCCGATGATCCGGCGCGGGGCGCAAGCCCCGGCAAGATGGCTGCTGCTTGCCTGCGGCATTCTCGCGATGGCGAGCACCTCGCGTCCGGCGGGCGCCGCAGACGACGGCATCGTCGACGTCCATGCGCTGCCGCGTCTCGAGGGCGCGGTGGAGGACACCTCACGCCCCGAACGCTACCGCCTCGAATATCGCGTGCCGACGCCGCAGGCCGTGACGTCGCAGGCGGTGCGCAAACTCCTGAGCGCTGACGGCTGGGTGCCCTATGTTCTGCCGCTGGAGGAGAAGAGCACCACGCTGAAATTCAAGAAGGGGCGGCAGGGACTTTCGGTTCACTTCACGCAGGCCCTCGGCCGGCCAGACCAGTCCGTGGTCTACTACACGACCGACCGAATCTATTCGAACGTGCCGTTCCCCGAAGGCGCGAGCGACCTCGTGTTCGACGGAACAAGGCCCTATCTCGGCTGCATTGCGCCCGGCGCGCTCGATGCGACCTCGGAGTTCTTTACGAAGGACATGGCGGCGATCGGTTGGCGCAAGCTCACGCCCGAGACGGCGGCACGCTGGCCCAATGCCGATCTCGGCGAGATCGTCCCGAACGGCGTGCGTGTGTTCTACGAACATCCCGACGGCGACACGACGCAGTTCTACAAGCAGAAGCCGGTGATGCTGACGCTGACGCGCCGCGACGACGGCCGCACCAATGTCGAGATCAGGGTGGCGCCGTTCGCGCTGCCCCAAGAGCTCGAGGCCGACGACGACATGGCCGGCCTGCCACGGCCCAAGCCGACCAAATCGGCGAGGGGCCTCGGCAGCGCAAGCTCCAACAAGCGTGAGATCAGCGCCGCCGCGATGGCCGAGCTGCCCGCCGTGCTCGCCTTCTATCATCGCGAGCTCGCCGCGCGCGGCTGGCAGGAGGATGGCAACGCGCCGCTCGCCCCTGGCGACGAGGTCGCGCTCAAGATCTCTTCCGCCGAGGAGACCGGCGTGCTGCGGCTCGGCCGCAAATATGATTTCACCATGATCAGCCTGACCGTGCAGGTGAGGGAATCAGCCCTTGCCGCCCGCGCCAAGGCGAAGAAGGAGGCCGACGAGAGGTTCCTCGGCGATGCCTTGGGTGCGGCTCAGCAGCTCATCGCTGCCGATGAGGCCAGGCGCAAGTCGCAGGCCGCCTCGCTGTCGGACGCGCCGCTCACTGCGCTCGCCGACAGCAAGACGCCGGTGCCGCTGCCCGAAAACGCCGAAGGCGTGAAGTTCGAAGGCGGCGACGGCCGGCTGGAGTTCTCCGCGGCATCGAGCGTGAAGGCACTCAGCGGCTTCTATCGCACGGCGCTGAAGAGCTCGGGCTGGAAGGAGCAGCCTTCCGTCATCAACCCGCCCAACATGGCGGTGATGGCGTTCGCCAAGGGCGGCAAGTCGATCTCGATGACCGTGATGCAGATGGGTCCGAAAGTGAACGTCCGCGCCGACGGATCGGGCCTGGTGACGGAAGCGGCCAAGCCTGCGGCGGCTGCGGAGGTGGAAGTACAGGCCAAATCCTCCGAGCCGCTCAAGCCAGATCCTGACTCCCAATTGCCCGTGCCGACGCAGCGTTCGTCGAAATCGCTTGCCACCACGAAGGTACCCGGCGGCGAGGCGCCGCTCCGCCGCGAGCTGACAGCCAGCATCCCGGCGCCGCTCCAGGACGTCCTCGCCTTCTACCGGGCGGAGCTGACCAAGCTCGGCTGGCAGGAAAAGACCGAGGGCGCGACCGTGTCCGCGGACCGCGCGCAGATCGACTTCACCTCGCCGCAGGGACCCGCCGTGCTCAAGCTCGACCGGGCCAAGGGCGAGACCACGGTCAATCTGGCGCAAAAGAATTCCGATGCGGCTGCTAAGGCCGACATCATGCCGAAGGCGGGACAAGCAAGGCTCATGCTCGGAAATATGGGACCGAACGAGGCCTCGCTGACGATCAACAAGCAGACCGTGAAGATCGCGGCAGGCGCCGGCGGCCCGCGATCACCGAAGGGCCCGATGCTCGATCTGCCGCCGGGCAAGTACCAGTACGCGCTGCGCATGCCCGGGCAACCCGCCCGCACCGAGGCCCTGACTGTTGCCGCTGGCGAGGCCTGGGGCCTTTTGGTGGGCCCGAGCGGGGACGTGCTGCCGCTTCAGATGTACTGAGGCCGCGAGGCCGGTGCGCTCCCTCCCCCGCTTGCGGGGGAAGGTTGGGGAGAGGGTGTCTCCACAACGGGACACTCCCCCAGAGGAAAGAGCCCCCACCCGGCGCTTCGCGCCGACCTCCCCCGCAAGCGGGAGAGGTTGCAGCGAACTCGTGGCCGGCCGATCTAATCAAGTTCGAGCAGGCTACTTCAGAGAGCCTGGGAACCGCCCTTCCAGTCCCCCAAATCCACCCCTTTCGAGGTCCAAAGCGGGCGCTCGAATCGGGCTTTTTGCAGCGGCCGGAATCGGCCTTCAAAAGCCTTGAAAACTCGTTGAAAAACCCTATCTGCTCAAAGGGTTGCCAGAGGATACTTTGCGCTAGGCGCAAGCGGTCTTTCGTGGCACAAATAGGCTCGCAAATCAGCGCCTTTTGCGCCGCTGATTCGGGCGACATTTCGAAGGCCTCTCATGACAGAACCTGCTCGGCAGCCCGCTGCCGAAAACGAGCCCTCCAACGCGAGTGATTACGGCGCGGAATCGATCCGCGTGCTCAAGGGTCTCGATGCCGTCCGCAAGCGCCCGGGCATGTATATCGGCGACACCGACGACGGCTCCGGCCTGCACCACATGGTCTACGAGGTCGTCGACAACGCGATCGACGAAGCCCTCGCGGGCCACGCCACGCGCGTCGATGTCGTGCTCAATGCCGACAATTCCGTCACCGTGCGCGACGACGGACGCGGCATTCCCGTCGACATCCACAAGGGCGAAGGCATCTCGGCGGCCGAGGTCATCATGACCCAGCTCCATGCCGGCGGAAAGTTCGACCAGAACTCCTACAAGGTCTCCGGCGGCCTGCACGGCGTCGGCGTCTCCGTCGTCAACGCGCTGTCGAGCAAGCTCGTGCTGCGCATCTGGCGCGACAACAAGGAGCATACCATCGAGTTCGCCCATGGCGACGCCGTTGCACCGCTCAAGGTCGTCGGCGATGCGCCGGGCAAGCGCGGCACCGAGGTGACGTTCCACGCTTCCCCCGAGACCTTCAAGAACATCGAATACGACTTCGCAACGCTCGAGCACCGGCTGCGCGAGCTCGCCTTCCTCAATTCCGGCGTCAACATCGCCCTCTCCGACATGCGTCACGCGGTCGAGAAGCGCGAGGAGATGCACTATTCCGGCGGCGTCGAGGAATTCGTCAAATATCTCGACCGCAACAAGAAGGCGATCGTGCCGGCGCCGATCATGGTGCGCGCGGAAGCCAACGGCATCGGCGTCGAGGCGGCTTTGTGGTGGAACGACAGCTACCACGAGAACGTGCTGTGCTTCACCAACAACATCCCGCAGCGCGACGGTGGCACCCATCTCGCCGGCTTCCGCGGCGCGCTCACGCGCCAGGTCAACGGCTATGCCGAGGCCAACGCGAAAAAGGAAAAGATCGCGCTGACCGGCGACGACTGCCGCGAAGGTCTCACCGCCGTGCTGTCGGTGAAGGTGCCCGATCCGAAATTCTCGTCGCAGACCAAGGACAAGCTGGTGTCCTCGGAAGTGCGTCCCGTGGTCGAGAACGTCCTCAACGAGGCGCTCCAGGCCTGGTTCGAGGAGCATCCCAGCGAAGCCAAGATGATCGTCGGCAAGGTGATCCAGGCCGCGGCTGCGCGTGAGGCTGCGCGAAAGGCGCGCGAGCTGACGCGCAAGAGCCCGCTCTCGGTCTCCTCGCTGCCCGGCAAGCTCGCCGACTGCCAGGAAAAGGACCCGGCGAAGTCCGAGCTCTTCATCGTCGAGGGCGACTCGGCAGGCGGCAGCGCCAAGCAGGGCCGCAACCGCGAATTTCAGGCCGTCTTGCCGCTCCGCGGCAAGATCCTCAACGTCGAACGCGTCCGTCCCGACAAGATGCTGGGCAGCGAGCAGATCGGCACCTTGATCACCGCACTTGGCACCGGCATCAGCGACGAGTTCTCGATCGAGAAGCTGCGCTATCACAAGATCATCGTGATGACGGACGCCGACGTCGACGGCGCCCACATCCGCACGCTGCTGCTGACCTTCTTCTACCGGCAGATGCGCGACATCATCGACGGCGGTTATCTCTATATCGCCCAGCCGCCGCTGTATAAGGTCTCCAGAGGCAAGTCCGAGCAGTACCTGAAGGACGAGCGGGCGCTCGAAGATTATCTGATCGATACCGGGCTCGACGATTGTGTCTACATTCCCGGCACCGGCGGCGATCGTACCGGCCGCGACCTGCGCTCGCTGGTCGACGACGCCCGCATCGTCCGCAGCATTTTGCGCAATCTGCACAGCCGCTATAATCGCAAGGTTGTCGAGCAAGCAGCCATCACCGGCGTGCTGAACAAGGCGATCTACGGCGATCCCGAAAAGGCCGCTGCGGCCGCACAGTACATCGCGAGCCGGCTGGACAACCAGGCCGACGAGGTTGAGCGCGGCTGGGTCGGGCAATATGTCGAAGGCCATGGCTTCCAGTTCGAGCGCACCGTGCGCGGCGTCAAGGAAGCCGCCGTCATTGACGATGCCTTCCTCGGCTCGGTCGAGGCGCGCAAGCTCGACGAGTACACGGTGAAGCTCCAGGACGTTTATGTCCGCCCTGGCAAGCTGCGGCGCAAGGACGTCGAGCACATGGTCTACGGCCCGGTCGATCTATTCGACGCCGTCACCGACGCCGGCCGCAAGGGCATCACGCTACAGCGCTACAAAGGTCTCGGCGAGATGAACCCGGAGCAGCTCTGGGAGACGACGCTGGACACCGACGCGCGCTCGCTGCTGCAGGTGAAGGTCAAGGAGGTCGACGAGGCCGACGACATCTTCACCAAGCTGATGGGCGACGTGGTCGAGCCGCGCCGCGACTTCATCCAGGAACATTCGCTGAGCGCGACGATCGATATCTAGCGCTTGCTGCTTCCACAACGTCATGGCCGGGCTTGACCCGGCCATCCACGTCTCAACTGCGGCACAAAGAACGTGGATGCCCGGGACAAGCCGGGCATGACGGCTAATGCTTGCGTCCCTGAACCTCACCAGCGTTCCTCGCGACGAAGTGGCATGATCCCGTTGGCCAATTCCGGCCGGGAAGCCTTCTCGCCATGACCGCCTCTGCAACGCCCAGTTCCGCCGTGCCATCCCGCCGTCTCGGCGTGATCGGCAGCATCGTCGGTGTGCTGGCGCTGATCGCGGCCGTCCTGCCGCACTGGGTCATACCCGCGATCTACCCGCCGCCGCCGGCGGACAAGGTGATCGTCGACACCGGACATCGCATCAAGGACCGCGTCATCGCGAAGGTGAAGGGCGTGGAGTATCAGGCCCCGAAGGTCGAAAAATCGGCAGGACGAGCCTGGAGCGAAACCGCGTCAGTCACCGCGATCTCGCTCGGCCTGCTCGCCATCCTGTTCTCGGTCCTCTCGCTGATCTTCCGGGAAGAACGGCTCCTCGCCGCCGTCGCCGCCGCGCTCGGCACCGGCGCCATCGCGATCGAAATCTCCTTCGTCATGATCGGTGCGCTGATCCTGATCGCGATCCTCTATGTTGTGGGGAACATCATCGGGTTGTTCTAGGAGCTGCCGCCTGCCACAAGCTCCAGATCGATGGCCCGGCCAGCGCAATTGCTACCGCGGTCAATTCTCTGTAGTTTCCGCTCGAAACAGCCCACCCAACAGGACAGCGAGAAATCCCCGTGGCGCCCATCCAATACATCGTCGAGGGCGGTCACCGGCTCTCGGGCTCGATCGAGCCGTCCGGCAACAAGAATTCGGCGCTCCCGATCATCGCCGCCGCCCTGCTCACCGAGCATCCGGTGACGCTGGAGAACGTGCCGCGGATCCGCGACACCGAGACGCTGGTCGAGCTGATCCGCTCGGTCGGCGCCTCCGCAGAATGGACGGGGCGCAACACGCTTCATATCCACGCCAAGAGCATCCGCGCCGCCGATCTCGACCCCGAGCTGTGCGTGCGCATCCGCGCTTCGATCCTGCTCGCAGGCCCCCTGCTCGCGCGATGCGGCGAAGTGATGCTGCCGCCGCCCGGCGGCGATGTCATCGGCCGCCGCAGGCTGGACACCCATGTGCTGGCGCTGGAGCAG
>NZ_JALBHA010000295.1:0-8177 GCF_023006445.1 Bradyrhizobium sp. SHOUNA76 | reverse complement strand
AGGTCGCCGAGGCGGCCGCAGCGAAGGCATTGGCCGAGAAGCAGGCCGCGGAGAAGGCCAAGGCCGACCTCGCCGCAAAGCAGGCGGCGGAGAAAGCGGAACAGGCCGCAAAGCCGGCCGCCGATCGGCAGCTGCCCGAAGTCGAGAACCAGAAAGTGGCCGCGCTCTCGCCGGGGCCGACATCCACATTGTCGGCGGCTGACCTCGCCAAATCCGTACAGAGCGAATTGCGCCGTGTCGGGTGCCTGGCGTCGGCCGCTGAGGGCGAGTGGAGTTCGGCCGCGCAGCGCGCGCTGACGCTGTTCAACAAATACGCCGGCACCCAGCTCGACGTGAAGCTCGCCAGCGTGGTTGCGCTCGATGCGCTGAAGGCGAAGCCGGGGCGGGTCTGTCCGCTGGTGTGCAATTTCGGCTTCAAGGCCGACGGGGATCAATGCGTCAAGATCACCTGCCGCGCCGGCTATCGCGTCGGCGACGACAATGAATGCGAGAAGATCCCGGAGAAGAAGCCGGTTGCGACGCGGGAGGACTCAAAGAAGCGGGATACGGAGCGCAAGCAAGACGAGTCGACGCCGTCCAAGCCGCAGGCATCTGGCCAGATATTCTGCAATGCTGCGGGCTGCCGCCCCGTTGGCAAAGGATGCAGAATAGAGCGCGCCAGCACCTCTGATGCTAGCTCGGTGATGGCTGGCCGCACGAGAGAGGTCTGCAATTGACTCCGCATCGGCTCATTGCAGCGATCGTCTTTGCGACCTGGCTCGTTTGCGGACCGGCTCTCGCCGAGAAGCGCGTCGCGCTCGTGATCGGCAATTCCGCCTACAAGAACACGCTGCGGCTCACCAATCCCGTGAACGATGCCGCCCTTGTCGGCGACATGTTCAAGAAGGCCGGCTTCGATGCGGTCGACGTCAAGACAGACCTCAATGCCTCCGAGATGCGGCGGATGCTGCGCGAATTCGCCGGGAGGGTTCGCGACGCCGACATGGCGGTGATCTACTACGCCGGCCACGGCATCGAGCTCGACGGTAGCAACTATCTCATCCCGACCGATGCGATGCTGGAGACTGATGGCGACGTTCTCGACGAGACGGTTGCGCTCGACCGGGCGCTATTCGCGGTCGAGCCGGCCAAGCGGTTACGCCTCGTCATCCTCGATGCCTGCCGCGACAATCCTTTCGCCAAGACGATGAAGCGCATGGTGGCCTCGCGCGCGATCGGGCGAGGTCTCGCCAAGGTCGAGCCGACCAGCCCGAACACCATGATCGCGTTCGCGGCCAAGGCGGGATCGACCGCGTCCGACGGCGATTCCCGCAACAGTCCCTTCGCCACAGCGCTGGTCGAGCACCTTCCGAAGCCCGGGCTAGATCTGCGCAAGGCGTTCGGCTTCGTGCGCGACGATGTCCTGAAGAACACCGGCAACAGGCAGGAGCCCTATGTCTACGGCTCGCTCGGCGGCGACGACGTGCCGCTGGTGCAGGCGAAGCCGGCCGCTGTCGCCGGGCCGCAGGCCAATCCGCAGGACAGCGTGCGCAGGGACTATGAGCTTGCGCTTCAGGCCGGCCTTCGCGAGGCATGGGAAGCGTTCCTGCAGACTTATCCGGACGGTTTCTACGCCAACCTCGCCCGCGTGCAGTTGAAGAAGATTGCGGCTGAGGAAGATCGCGCACAGGCGACGGAGAAGGCCCGGCTGGCCGAGCAGGAGAAGGTGAAGCTCGCCGCCGAACGTGCCCAGAAGGCGGAGCTGGAAAAGGCAGCCGCGGCCGCCAAAGCCGCCGAGGATGCGCGGATCGCCGCGGAGAGGCAAAAGCAGATCGAGCAAGCAAAGGCCGAGACAGCCGAACGCGAGCGCAAGGCGGCCGAGGCGGCGGCAGCCAAGGCGCTTTCGGAGAAGCAGGCGATCGAGAAGGCGGCGGCTGAAGCTGTGGCGAAGCAGGCTGCGGACAGGCAGGCCGCTGAGGCCGAGAGCAAGAAGGTCGCGGCGCTGTCGCCGCCGCCGAGCGCCCCGCCACCCGTTGATGTGCCGAGATCGGTTCAGCTCGAGCTGCGCCGCGTCGGCTGCATGAAGGCCGAGCCGAACAGCAGTTGGAGCGAGACGGCACAACGCTCATTGACGCTATTCAACAGATACGCCGGCACCCAGTTCGATGCGAAGCTTGCGAATGTGGACGTGCTCGACGCGCTGAAGGCTAAGCCCGGACGCATTTGTCCGCTGGTCTGCGAGCGCGGCTTCAGGGCTGATGGCGATGCCTGCGTAAAGATCACGTGCCGCGCCGGATACCGTATCAACGAGGACAACGAATGCGAGAAGGTCCAAGACAAGAAGCCGGTTGCGCGCCAAGTTCCAAAGGCGCCGGACGAGAGCCGGAAGAGCGCCGAGACGGCCCCAACCAAGCCGCAAGCTGCGGGACAAATCTTGTGTACATCAGCAATCGGGTGCCGGCCCGTCCGCAAGGGATGTCATCTCAGTTCCGGCGGAGTGGGACAGTCTGAGATATGCCCCTGAAAGTTGGTCCGCAGCAACGCGCCGGGTAGAGTAGCCGACGCGGCTTACCTCTTGACCTCGGTTCGCGACCTGTGGCGAATTGCGCCTGCGAACCCGCCGTCCCGTCCTATCCCGCCGGCATCCGCGTCTCGACCAGCCGTGCCCAGAACGATGCGCCGTGGCCCAAAATGTTGTCGTTGAAGACGTAGGACGGGTGGTGGCACTCGTTGCCGTCGCCCATGCCGACCAGCACCATTGCGCCGGGACGGGCTTCCAGCATGAAGGAGAAATCCTCGGCGCCCATCATCGGGATGAACTTGTCGTTGACGCGGTCAGTGCCGACGATGTCACGGGCGACGTCGGCGGCAAGGCCGGCCTCGCGCGCATGGTTCATGGTCACCGGATACATCCGTGTGTACTTCGTCTCGGCCGAGCCGCCATAGGCGCGGGCGACGCTTTCGGCGACCTCGCCGATGCGGCGCTCGACGAGATCGCGCACCTCAGGATCGAGCGTGCGCACGGTGCCGCCGAGCTCGGCGACCTCCGGGATGATGTTGAAGGCCGTGCCGGAGTGGAATTGCGTGATCGAGATGACCGCCGATTTGAGCGGATCGACGTTGCGCGCCACGATCGATTGCAGCGCGTTGACGATCTGCGAGCCGATCAGCACGCTGTCGACGGATTTGTGCGGACCCGCGCCGGCGTGACCGCCCTTGCCGTGGACCGTGATCTGGATGTTGTCGGAGGAGGCGAGCATCGCGCCGGGCGTGGTTGCGAAATGGCCTTCCGGCAGGCCCGGCATGTTGTGCATGCCGTAGACCTCCTGGATGTTCCAGCGCGTCATCAGCCCGTCCTCGACCATGGCCTTACCACCGCCGCCGCCTTCCTCGGCGGGCTGGAAGATCATGATTGCTGTGCCGTCGAAATTGCGCGTCTCGGCGAGATATTTGGCGGCACCCAGCAGCATCGCGGTGTGGCCGTCATGGCCGCAGGCGTGCATCTTGCCGGGAACCTTCGACGCGTAAGGCACGCCCGAGGTCTCCATGATCGGCAGCGCGTCCATGTCGGCGCGCAGGCCGATGGTCTTGCCGGAGGCGGACTTGCGGCCGCGGATCACGCCCACCACGCCGGTGCGGCCAATGCCTGTCACCACCTCGTCGCAGCCGAACTCGCGAAGCTTGTCGGCGACGATGCCGGCGGTGCGGTGGACGTCGTATTGCAGCTCCGGATTCTCGTGGAAGTCATGGCGCCAGGCGGCCATTTCGTCGGAGAGGGCGGCAACGCGGTTGACGATGGGCATGAGGTGGGATCCGTTTCTTCTGTGTTCGCGGGAGCGATGACGCGCGAGCGTACTCCGCGGCATGGCGGTGCGCAAATGGTCGCCGGGCTTTCGTCACCGCGCGCTGCGGCTATAAGGTGAGGCAGCGAGAGGCCGGGGACGAGGGCAAGCCATGAAGTTTGGACGCGATAGTCTTGTGCTGGTTGCCTGCCTCTCGCTCCTGGCCAGCCCGGCCTTGGCCTGCGATGTCGGCTCGGCGGCGGCTGCGGTCGCATCGGTGAGCCAGAAGATCCAGGCCGGCCAAATCAAGCGGATCGATCTTCAAAAGATCTCCGATCGTCTGCTCGCCAGCATTCCGATCTCGCCCGAGCATTTTGCGAGCTATGCGAGCGAACGCAAGACCCTGATCCTGACGCCGCGCGATGCAACCGAACTTGCGGAAGCGGTCAGTGCGCTGGCGCCGGCACGACTGTCCTACCAGCCTGATTTGCGCTGGCAGCTCGTCTTCCTGGATGAGGCCGGCAACAAGCTGCACAATTTCTTCTTCAGCAAGCGCTATGTGCAGGGGCGCGGCCGCGCGGGCTATGTCGACGGCAACATGTGCGCCTTCAGCACCGCCGCCATCGGCAGTCCCGCTCTGGTGAAATGGCTGCGGGAGCGACTATAGATCGCGGTTGCACGTGCCAGGCAGCCACGATCTGCGTGGCTGCCGCGCAGGCGATGCTCAGCTCTCGCCGAACACCCGCTTGAAGATCGTGTCGACGTGCTTCAGGTGATAGCCGAGGTCGAACAGCTCCTCGAGCTCGGCATCCGAGAGATACTTCTTCACCTCGGTGTCCTTCTTCAGGAGCTGGAGGAAGTCGCCTTCGCCGCGCCACACCGGCATCGCGTTGCGCTGCACCAGCTTGTAGGAATCCTCGCGGCTTGCGCCCTTCTGCGTCAGCGCCAGCAGCACGCGCTGCGAGTGCACGAGGCCGCCGAGGCGGTCGAGATTCTTCTGCATGTTGGCGGGGTAGACCAGGAGCTTGTCGATCAGGCCGGCGAGGCGCACCAGCGCGAAGTCGAGCGTGACGGTCGCATCCGGACCCATCATGCGCTCGGCCGAGGAGTGCGAGATGTCGCGCTCGTGCCAGAGCACGACGTTCTCCAGCGCCGGCGTCACATAGGCGCGGACCATGCGGGAGAGGCCGGTGAGGTTTTCGGACAGCACCGGGTTACGCTTGTGCGGCATGGCGGAGGAGCCCTTCTGCCCCTCCGAGAAGAACTCTTCGGCCTCCAGCACCTCGGTGCGCTGCATGTGGCGGATCTCGACGGCGATACGCTCGACCGAGGAGGCGATCACAGCAAGGGTCGAGAAATACATGGCGTGGCGGTCGCGCGGGATCACTTGGGTCGAGATCGGCTCCGGCACGAGGCCCATTGCCTTGGCGACATGCTCTTCGACGCGCGGATCGATCTGCGCAAAGGTGCCGACGGCGCCGGAGATGGCGCAGGTCGCAACCTCTTTCCGCGCCGCGATCAGGCGCTCCTTGGCGCGGGTGAATTCGGCATAGGCATAAGCGAGCTTGAGGCCGAAGGTCACGGGCTCGGCATGGATGCCGTGGCTGCGGCCGATGGTCGGCGTCATCTTGTGCTCGAAGGCGCGCTTCTTCAGGGCCGCCAGCACCTTGTCGAGATCGGCGAGCAGCAGGTCGGCGGCGCGGGTGAGCTGGACATTGAGGCAGGTGTCGAGCACGTCGGACGAGGTCATGCCCTGGTGCACGAAGCGCGCCTCGGGGCCGACGATCTCGGCGAGGTGGGTGAGGAAGGCGATGACGTCGTGCTTGGTCTCGCGCTCGATCTCGTCGATGCGGGCGACGTCGAAGGTGGCGTTCTTGGCCTTGGCCCAAACCGTCTTGGCGGCCTCCTTGGGGATGGTCCCAAGCTCGGCGAGGGCGTCCGCCGCATGCGCCTCGATCTCGAACCAGATCTTGAACCGGGTCTGCGGCTCCCAGATCGAAGCCATTTCCGGGCGGGTATAGCGGGGGATCATCTGACAGCTCCAAAGAGGTGGGCGGGGACACCCCAGGGGACGCTAGGGGCGCAGGCTCCGGCCAAAATGCTTTTTACGCCGCGATTTAGCAGAGCGGCGAGGGTGAAACAAACGTTCCGGCCCGCCGAACGGGGGGGACGGGCGGCTAATCCACCGGTAGGGGGCGACGGGTCGCCCCCGGAGAAAAATTGGATGTCATTCACGTATCATTGACTGACAGATATTGAAATCTGTCATCGAGGCGTGTATATCCGTTCTTGGACGTTCCGATTGGGCGTCCCGCGACAAGCCCCGGGGAGCCCGACATCCGAACCAAGCTCGGATCGAAGGGCGGATTGAAGAACGGGGACCCGCGGACGAATGGAGACTTGAGATAATGACGACCGAAATCCTCAATTTTACCGGCGTGATTGGGCATTGGCTCAATGTGCTGGTTGCGCGCCAAATCGCGGCGCAGGCTGCAAAACTACCTCATTAAGGCATAGGCTTTCCGAAACGACCGGCCAGGGCGCTTCGGAAGCAGCCCTACTGCCGGGGTTAAGTGAGCCCTCAACGGGAACATGGTGCTGGCATGAATGAAGCTGTTGTCTTGACGCCGGAGCGGATCCTCGAAGTCACCGAGGATGTGCTCAGGCGCTTCGGACTTGCCAAGGCCACCGTGGTTGACGTTGCCCGTGCGCTCGATGTGAGCCATGGCAGCGTCTACCGCCATTTTCCCAGCAAAGCGTCGCTGCGCGAGGCCGTCGCCAAACGCTGGCTCGACCGCATCGACGCGCCGTTGCGCGCGATCGTCGACGAGCAGGGGCCGGCGCCGGCCAGGCTCGATCGCTGGCTGCGTACGCTGTTCGCTGCCAAGCGTTCCCGCGTGCTCGACGACCCCGAGATGTTCGACACCTATCTGACGCTGGCACGCGAGGCCTGCGCGGCCGTCAAGTGTCACAAGGACACCATGACCGACCAGATCGCGGCGATCCTGAGCGACGGCGTGAAGCAGGGCGTGTTTGCCGTGGACGACGTCAAGACCACCGCGCGTGCCATCTTCGATGCCACCGTCCGGTTCCACCACCCGGCTCATGCCGACGAGTGGAGGGACGCCGATCTCGCCGCGCGCGTGGACGCGACGCTGGCGCTGCTGCTGCGCGGGCTGAAAGCGGGATAGACCGCTGCACCTGCTCAGCGCGTACCAGTCAAACACGCGCCTTCTGAAGATGGACGCCGTTGTGAACCGGTGGCGAGGACGCCGAGCGTCTCCGCGCATGGACGTTCGGCTCGGACGATGGCACGACCGGGGGACTTTCCGGATATGCATTGACCGCGATTTCGACGGAGTCCTTTGACCGCTTGCGCAGGCGGTAGAAGGTCAGCTCCTGATCGAGCATGGGGCAGCGGAAGTGGACGACCGCGGTGTCCGGCAGACGGCAGAGTTCGTCGATGAGCTCGCCTACTGTGATGATCGGGGGATGGTCGACTGCGTTGTGATGACCCTTACTCATGACCGATGACTCCTTCACTCCGGTACTAACCGGGCTCGGATAGTCTCTGTTCCAATCTCGCTCAGCAGATTGAGAAGCTTCCCAGGACCGGGACAGTGCGGCAGCTCTGCTGCTAGATCCTCGTCAGCCCGCACGTCGCCGCGAGGCGCACCAGCTGCGCATCCGTACGCGCGCCGGTCTTGGTCTTGATGAGGTAGTGATAATTCTGCACCGTCTTCACACTGAGATTGAGATGCGTCGCGATCTGCTCGGTGGTGGCGCCGCCGGCGAACTGGCGCAAAATCTCGATCTCGCGTTCGCCCAGTTGATCCAGCACTGAGCCGGTCGACAGGCTGTCCTCGGCGAGGATATGCGCGATGTCGTCGCTCATGGCGCGTTCGCCGCGGGCGACACTGCGGATGGCACCTACCACTGCGGACGGCTCGCTGCTCTTGGTGACGAAACCGCTCGCGCCGGCACTGAAGGCCGCTTTTACCAGCACGGCCTCGTTGTGCATGGTGAAGACGAGGATCCGCGCCCGCGGGCTGCGGGCGCGGATGTTGCGGATCGCTTCCAGCCCGCTCGCGCCCGGCATCGAGATGTCGAGCACGACGACATCGGGGTCATGCGCCTTGAAGGCGCCGTAGGCGTCCGCGGCGTTGTCGGCTTCCGCCACGACATGCAGATCGCCCTGGCTTTCCAGCACGCGCCGATAGCCTTGCCGGACGATCGGATGGTCGTCGACGAGCAGCACGGAGATGCCTGTTGCTGCGACCTCGCTCATTCCGGCCTCACGCGGCGAGCGGGATGGTGGCGGCGACACTGAGGCCGCCGCGGGCAGGCAGGATCGACAACGATCCACCGGCGGCCGCAACGCGTTCGCGGATGCCGGTGAGGCCGAATCCGGCCGAT
>NZ_JALBHA010000294.1:0-8179 GCF_023006445.1 Bradyrhizobium sp. SHOUNA76 | reverse complement strand
TGAGCGCTGGCCGCTGCTGGACGCCGCGCCGCGCGCCTGGACCCGGCTCGTGCCTGGCAATGCCGCCTTCATCAGCGAGCAGCTGAGCCGCCGCCTCAACGTCGGGATCGGTGACGTCGTCGAGGTGCCGGCGCCGGGTGGGACGTGGGAGCTCGACATCGTCGGCGTCTATGCCGATTACGGCAATCCCAAAGGACAGCTGGCGGTGAACGTCGCGGCGCTGATGCGGCAGTTTCCGCAGACGCCGCAGACGCGGGTCGGCCTGATCGTTGCCAAGGAGAATATCCCCGGCCTGATCGCGGCCCTGCAAAGACAGTTTGCGCTCGGCGACCGCAGTGTCGCGGATCAGGCGACGATGAAGGCGGAATCGATCCGCATCTTCAACCGCACCTTCGCGGTGACATCGGCGCTGAACGCGTTCACGCTCGGTGTCGCCGGGATCGCGCTGTTCACCAGCCTGTTGACGCTGGCAAATTCCCGCCTGCCGCAACTTGCACCGCTGTGGGCGATCGGCATCACGCGGCCGCGCCTCGCCGCGATCGAATTGACCAAGACGCTGTCGGTGGCGCTGTTCACCGCGCTGCTCGCCGTGCCGCTCGGGCTGCTGGTGGCGTGGTGCCTGATCGCGATCGTGAACGTGAAGGCGTTCGGCTGGCGGCTGCCGTTCCACGTGTTCCCGCTGCAACTGGTCGAGTTGGTCGCGGTGGCGCTGTTTGCGTCGCTGCTTGCGGCTCTGTTGCCGGTGGCAAGACTAGCGCGGATGCAACCGGCAAATCTCGTCAAGGTGTTCGCCAATGAGCGCTGACCTGATCTCGCGCCGCGCCTTCACCGGCGGCATCGCTGCGCTGGCGCTCGCACGCCGCGCCGGTGCGCAAGGCTATGCCGGGCTCGGTGAGACAGCGGATGGCTTTGCCAAGGTCACGCCGGGAAAGCTGTTCGCCTTTCCGGCCGACCACGGGCCGCATCCAGAGTTTCGTATCGAGTGGTGGTACCTCACGGCAAACCTCGTCGACGGCAGCGGTGCCGCCTGCGGCCTGCAATGGACGCTGTTCCGGCAGGCGGCGCAGCCGGGCCCGCAGGGCGAAGGCTGGGCCAATCAGCAGGTGTGGATGGCCCACGCTGCGGTGACGCGCGCCGATACCCACCGCTTCAGCGAAGCCTTTTCACGCGGTGGCATCGGGCAGGCCGGCGTCTCCGCAACACCCTTTGCGGCCTGGATCGACGACTGGGAGATGAAGGGCCTCGATCGCACCGACGATCGCACTTTGGCGCCTCTCACGCTGAAGGCAGCCAGCACCGATTTCAGCTACGCACTGACGCTGGAGGCCGATCGCGCCGTGGTGCTGCAAGGCGATGGCGGCTACAGCCGCAAGTCGGAGCGCGGCCAGGCGTCCTATTATTACAGCCAGCCGTTCTACCGCGCCCGCGGCAGGATCACGATCGACGACAAGTCCGTCGATGTTTCGGGCCAGGCCTGGATGGACCGCGAATGGAGCAGCCAACCGCTCGACGCCGACCAGACCGGCTGGGATTGGCTGTCGCTGCATCTGACGTCCGGCGACAAGCTGATGCTGTACCGGCTACGGCAGAAGGACGGCAGGGACTATCCGTTCGGCAATTGGATCAGCGCCGCCGGCGAGACGCAGATGATTGCGGGTGGCGACATCCAGATGAGTCCGAAGGCGACGACAGACGTTGCGGGACGCAAGCTGCCGGTGGAATGGCAGATCGCGATTCCCTCGCGATCGTTCTCGATTGCTTGCAAGCCGCTCAATCCCAGGGCCTGGATGGGGACCGGCTTCTCCTACTGGGAGGGACCGATCAGCTTTGCCGGCACGCATGACGGCGTTGGCTATCTCGAGCTGACCGGGTATTGAAGCGCGACCTCCTCAAAGGAATTCCGCGATGTATCACCTCACCGCCCTCGTCACGCTGCTGGCGATCGCATTTTATTTCTTCACCAGCATCAACGTCTCGCGCTCGCGCACCAAGACCGGCGTCAAGGTGCCCGCGATGTCCGGCCATCCGGATTTCGAACGCGCCTTCCGCATCCAGATGAACACGCTGGAATGGATGCCGATCATTCTGCCCGCGCTCTGGCTGTTCGCGGTCTATATCAGCGATAGCATCGCGGCAGGAATCGGCGCGATCTGGATCATCGGCCGCATCGTCTACTTCATCGGCTATTCGAAGGCGGCCGCAAAGCGTGGCCCGGGCTTCATGATCCAGGGCATTGCCGCCATCGCGCTGTGGGCGGGGGCGTTGGGCGCGGTGGTGCTGCGGATGGTGTGAGAGGGCGGCATCACGCGCTCGTGTCCCGGGTGCAGCGTGTACGCTGCGCCGCTGAACCGGGACCCAATCTGGCCTCAATTCGTGGAGAGACGTGGGTCCGGCTCTGCGCAGCAGGGTTTCACGCTGCAGCGCGTCCGGGACACAAGAGCCCTACTTCGTCAGCGGGCAGCCGCTGTCCTTTGCGGCGAAGAAGGCCTTGTCGCCCGGGACGGTGGCGAGCAGCTTGTAATAGTCCCAGGGCTTCTTGGATTCCGACGGCTTCTTGACCTCGAACAGATACATGTCGTGGACCATGCGGCCGTTCTCGAGCACCTTGCCGCCTTGCGCGAAATCGTCGTCGACCGGCAGCTCCTTCAGCTTCTTGGCGACGGCATCCGGATCCTTGGTGCCGGCAGCCTTGACCGCCTTGAGATAGCTCAGCGTCGCCGAATAGGTGCCGGCCTGGATCATGTTCGGCATCCGGCCGGTCCGCTTGAGGAAGCGTTCGCCGAGATTGCGCGACTTGTCGTTGACGTCCCAGTAATAGCCCTCGGTCAGCACCAGGCCTTGCGCGGCCTGGAGGCCGAGGCCGTTCACTTCGGCAAGCGTCATCAAGAGGCCGGCGAGCTTCTGGCCACTGGCGACGATGCCGAACTCGGAAGCCTGCTTGATCGAGTTGGTGGTGTCGAGGCCGGCATTGGCGAGGCCGACGATCTTGGCCTTGGAGCTCTGCGCCTGCAGCAGGAAGGACGAGAAGTCCGAAGAGTTGAGCGGCACGCGCACCGAGCCGACCACCTTGCCGCCATTGGCGGTGACGATCTCGCTGGTGTCCTTCTCCAGCGCGTAGCCGAAGGCGTAGTCCGCGGTGAGGAAGAACCAGGTGTCGCCGCCGGCCTTGGTCAGTGCGCCGCCGGTGCCGACGCCGAGCGCGCGGGTGTCGTAGGCCCAGTGGAAGCCGTAGGGCTGGCAGGCATCGCCAGTGAGACGCGAGGTCGCGGCGCCGACGACGATGTCGATCTTCTTCTTTTCCTTGGAGAGCTCGTGGATCGCGAGCGCGACCGAGGAGGTCGTCAGCTCCGTGATCATGTCGACGTTCTCGACGTCGTACCAGCGCCGCGCGATCGAGGTTGCGAGATCAGGCTTGTTCTGGTGATCGGCGGTGACGAGTTCGACCTTCTGGCCCAGTACCTCGCCGCCAAAGTCCTCGATCGCCATCTTGGCCGCCTCGACCGACCATTTGCCACCGTAGTCAGCATAGACGCCGGACTGGTCGTTGAGGATGCCGATCTTGACGCCTTGCGCGGACGCCGGCGCCGCCAGCACCAAAGCAGAGGTTGCGACGGCGGCCAAAAGTGCTGATTTCATATGTTATCTCCCAGCAGTTTTCTGTTTTGAAATCGCGCGGATAGTAGTGAAGAACCCCGCGTGTGCCCATTCATTTCATGTTGGTCGTTCGTATGGGCAACCGTGTGCCAAACAACCGCTGTCGTCCCGGACGAGCGAAGCGAAGATCCGGGATCCATAATCACAGGGAGCGGTTTGGCGAAGACTCGGAGTTACCGGTGTCGGGCCAAACTACTCCCTGTGGTTATGGATCCCCGTGTTCGCGGAGAAGACAGCGGAGGGTGTGGAGGCGCCGACGGCCATAGAGGCAGCGTCAGGCGACGACCTCCGGCTTCTTCCCCTCGTTCCGTCCTTCCGCCAGGTTCCGCACCACCACATAGAAGATCGGCGTGAACAACAGGCCGAACAGGGTGACGCCGATCATGCCGAAGAAGACGGCGACGCCGACCGCCTGCCGCATCTCCGAGCCGGAGCCGGTCGAAATCACGAGCGGCAGCACGCCGAGGATGAAGGCGAAGGAGGTCATCAGGATTGGCCGCAGCCGCAGGCGGCAGGCCTCGATCACAGCCTCCAGCCGCGGTCTGCCTTCGTTCTCGATGTCGCGCGCGAACTCGACGATCAAAATCGCGTTCTTGGCCGCCAGCCCCACCAGCACGACGAAACCGATTTGCGTGAGGATGTTGACGTCCTGCCCCATGATGCGCACGCCGATGGTGGCGGCAAGCAGGCACATCGGCACGATCAGGATCACCGCGAACGGCAGGGTCCAGCTGCCATATTGCGCGGCCAGCACGAGGTAGACGAACAGCACGCAGATCGGGAATACGTAGAGGCCGGCATTGCCGCCGGTGACCTGCTGATAGGACAGATCCGTCCATTCGAAGGTGAAGCCGCTCGGCAAGGTGTCATCCGCCAGCTTCTTGATGGTGTCGAGCGCCGTGGTCGAGCTGGTGCCGGGTGCCGGCTCACCCTGCAACTCGGACGCGGCATAGAGATTGTAGCGCGCGACGCGGTCCGGGCCCGAGACGTCCTTGAATTCAACCACGCTTCCGAGCATCACCATGTCGCCGGAGGCGTTGCGCGTCCGCAGGCGCGCGAGATCGCTGGGTTCTTTCCGGAACGGGAAGTCGGCCTGTGCGGTGACGTGATAGGTGCGGCCGAACAGGTTGAAGTCGTTGACATAGGTCGATCCGAAATAACTCTGGATCGTCTCGTTGATATTCGAGATGGGAACGCCGAGCTTCTGCGCCTTGGTGCGGTCGATGTCGACGAAGAGCTGCGGCGTGTTGGCCGTGAAAGGCGAGAACACCGAGGGGCCGAGCAGCAAGGGCGATTTGCGTGCCGCGGCGACAAGCTCGTCCGTGGCCGCAGCGAGCATCTCAGGCCCGCGGCCCTGGCGGTCCTGGATGCGGATGGTGAAGCCGCCACCTGTACCGATGCCGGGCACGGCCGGCGGCGGAATCACGATGATGAAGGCGCCCTGGATCGCGGACAGGCGTTTCCGCAGCTCGACCGTGATGGCGTTCGCGGACAATCCCTTCTTCATCCGCGCCTCGGGCTCGTCGAACACCGGGAATAGCGCTGCTGCGTTACCCGCCTGCGTACGCGTCGCACCGGAGAAGCCCGCGAAAGCGGCGACGCGGATGATACCCGGCGTATCCAGCGAGATCCGCTCGATCTCGCGCACGACCTCCGTGGTGCGCGCCAGCGAGGCCGCACCTGGCAATTGCACGGAGACGATGACGTAGCCGCGATCCTGCGCCGGGATGAACCCTTGCGGCGTCGTCACGATCAGCCAGCCGGCGCTACCGATCAGCACGACGTAGATCAGGAGCATCACCACCGAATGCCGGATCACGAAATCGGCAAGGCCGGCATAGCCGTGCGCCAACCGGTCGAACACGCGGTTGAACACCCCGGTGAAGGCACCCCACGCCCGGGCGATGACATTCCAGCTTGCCGACGGACGTTTCTCCTCGTGCGGCGTGAGAATCTGCGAGGCCAGCGCCGGCGACAGCGTCAGCGAGCAGAAGCAGGAGATCGCGGTCGCGACCGCAATGGTCACGGCAAACTGCTGGAAGAACTGCCCGGAAATGCCGCCGATGAACGCCGTCGGGACGAACACCGCGCACAGCACCAGCGCGATCGAGACCAGCGCGCCGCCGACCTCCTCCATGGTCTTGAGCGCGGCGTCGCGCCGGCTCATGCCGTGCTCGAGATGCCGTTCGACATTCTCGACCACGACGATGGCGTCGTCGACCACGATGCCGACGGCGAGGACGAGGCCGAACAAAGTGAGGTTGTTGATGGAGAAGCCAAGCGCCGCCATCACCGCGAAGGTGCCGACCAGCGACACCGGGATCGCGATGATCGGAATGATCGCAGGCCGCCATCCCTGCAGGAACACCAGCACCACGATGACCACGAGCAGCATGGCCTCGTAGATGGTCTTGATCAGCTCGTGCACGGACTGCGCGATGAACTCGGTCGGGTTGTAGCCGATATTGTAGTCGAGGCCCTTCGGGAAGCTCTCCTTGAGCTTCGTCATGGTGTCGGTGATGTTCTTTGCCGTGGCGAGCGCGTTCGATCCCGGCCGCTGCGTCACCAGCATGGCGACCGCCGATTTGCGCAGCAGGAAGCTGTTGGTGGAGTACGCCAGCGCCCCGAGCTCGATACGCGCGACGTCGCGCAACCGCACCACGCGGCCGTCGGAGCCGGCCTTGATCAGGATGTCCTCGAACTGCTTCTGGTCCTTCAGGCGGCCCGTGAAGGTGAGGTTCGGCTGGAAGGCGCGGTCGGCGATCGGCGGCTCGGCAATCTGGCCGCCGGCGATCTGCACGTTCTGGGCGCGGATCGCCGCCAGCACCTCGGCCGAGGTCAGGCCGAGATTGGCGATGCGGTCAGGATCGAGCCACAACCTCATTGAGTAATCGCGCGCGCCAAAGATCTGGATGTCGCCGACGCCGTCGAGGCGCAGCAATTGGTCGCGGACCTGGAGCAGCGCGTAGTTCGAGATGTAGAGCTGGTCGAACGTGTCGTCGGGCGACAGCATGAACACGACCATCAGGATGTCGGGTGAGTTCTTGCGCGTGGTGACGCCGTTGCGCTGGACTTCCTCCGGCAGGCGCGGCTGCGCGATCGCGACGCGGTTCTGCACCAGCACCTGGGCCTTGTCGAGATCGGTGCCGAGCTTGAAGGTGACGGTGATGGTGAGCTGGCCGTTCGAGGTCGCCTGGCTGTAGAGATACAGCATGTCCTCGACGCCGTTGATCTCCTGCTCGATGGGAGCCGCGACCGTGTCGGACACGGTCTGCGCGGAGGCGCCTGGATATTGCGTGGTGACGACCACGGTCGGCGGCACCACTTGCGGATATTCGGACACCGGCAGCGTGGTGTAGGCGAGCGCGCCGACGATCAGGAGCACGATCGACAGCACCATCGCCAGGATGGGCTGGTTGATGGAGAGACGGCCGAGATTCATGACTTGCCACCGGCTGGGGCTTGCGCGGTCTGCGGGGCGACCTTGGCACCGACACGGGCACGCTGGATGCCGTTGACGATGACGCGGTCCTCCGCCTTCAACCCTTCGCGGATCACGCGCAGGCCGTCATCCAGCGGCCCGAGCACGACGGGACGCGCCTCGACCGTATCGTCGGGTTTGACCACGAACACGATCTTGCGGGACTGGTCGGTGGCGACAGCCGCATCCGGAATCAGCAGAGCTTCGTAGGGCGCGCTGCCGATCAGACGGACGCGGCCGAACTGGCCGGGCAGGATCGACAGATCGGTGTTCTTGACGACGGCGCGGCTGCGCAGCGTGCCGGTGGAGACGTCGAGGCGGTTGTCGAGAAAGTTGATGGTGCCTTCATGCGACGGCTTGGTCTCGCCGGCGAGAGTCACCTGCACCGGGTTCGCGGTGTCGCGCGAACTCGGGCGCCGGCCTTCGAACCAGAGCTTGCTGTATTTGATGAAGGTCGCCTCATCCATGTCGAAATAGACGTAGATCGGGTCGAGCGTGACGATCGAGGTCAGCAGGGTCGAAGAGCCATTGTCGCTGCCCTGCACGAGATTGCCGGGACTGACGAGATGGCGGCTGACGCGGCCGGTCAGCGGCGCCGTCACATGCGTGAATTCAATGTTGAGCCTGGCAGCCTTGAGCGCGCCTTCGGCCTGCACCTCGGCGGCGTGCGCGGCCTGCAAGGCCTGACGGCGCTGATCGACGACCTGCTCGGAGACCGCGCTGGTCTGCACCAGGCTGAGACCGCGATCGAGCTCGCGCTTGGCAAGCTCCACCTTGGCGCGGGCATCCGACAGCTGTCCCTCCGCCTGCGTGGCCACCGCCTCGAACGGACGCGGGTCGATCACGTAAAGCAGATCACCCTGACGCACGATGGCGCCGTCCTGGAATTCGACGGAGTTGACGAAGCCGCCGACGCGGGGGCGGACCTGCACCTCCTCCACCGCTTCGAAGCGGCCGGTGAACTCGTCCCAATCAGTGACGGTCCGCTTGACCGGCTGGGCGACCGTCACAGGCGCCGGCGGCGGGGCGGCTGCCTGCGAGGCT
>NZ_JALBHA010000293.1:0-8180 GCF_023006445.1 Bradyrhizobium sp. SHOUNA76 | reverse complement strand
CGACTGCTGAGGTCGCCTTGGCGACGTCGGCGTCCAGCGCCTGCAGCGCCTTCATGGCGGCGGCGCGGGTGATCTCGATGTCGACATAGAGCTCGGCGGCGCGGTGCTGCAGCGCCTGGAATTCGCCGATCAGCTTGCCGAACTGCTTTCTGTTCTTGAGATACTCGACGGTGCGGCCAAAGACTTCTTCGCTGAGGCCGACCAACTCAGCGGCGACCGCGCCGCGGCCGATGTCGAGCACGCCGTCGAGCAGAGCGGCACCCTGATCGACTTCGCCGAGCACGCCGTCGGCATTGACCTCGACATTGGCGAGCTCGATCCGAGCCGCATTGTGCGCGTCGACCATGATGGTGCGTTCGATCGCGACGCCCTTGGCCTTGGGGTTGACCAGGAACAGCGTCAGGCCGTCACGCTCTCCCGCGGAGCCCGCGGTGCGCGCGGCAACGATCAGGAGATCAGCGACGTGGCCGTCGACCACCAGGGCCTTGGCGCCCGAGAGTTTGAAGCCGTTGCCGGCGCGCACGGCCTGCAAGCTGGTCTGGTGCGGGCGATGTTTTGCGCCCTCGTCGATCGCCAGCGTCGCCAGCAGCGAGCCGCTCGCGATCTTCGGCAGATAGTCCGACTTCTGCGCGGCATTGCCGCCGCGGTTCAGCGCGGAAGCCGCGACCACGCTGGTGGCGAGGAACGGCGACGGCATCAAGGTACGGCCGATCTCCTCCATCACGATTCCGGCCTCGACATAGCCGAGACCGGAGCCGCCGAACTCTTCCGGCACCAACAGGCCGGCAAAACCCATCTCGGCGAAGGAATTCCAAAACTCCTTGGAGAATCCGGTGGGGTCTTTGCTGTCGCGCAAATGGCGCAGGTGCGACACCGGCGCCTTGTCGCTGATCAGCCCGCGCGCGCTATCGCGGAGCATCGATTGTTCTTCGGTGAGGACGAGGGCCATGTGCAAAGTCTCTAATATCGCGTGGAATGCGTATTGTTGGATGTCATTCCGGGGCACGCGCAGCGGGAACCCGGAATATCGAGGTTCCGGATTCGATGCTGCGCATCGCCCCGGAACGACGGTGAATCATGCCCCCGGCAGATCCAAGATGCGCTTGGCGACGATGCCGAGCATCACCTCCGTGGTGCCGCCCTCGATCGAATTGGCCTTGGTGCGCAGCCAGGCGCGCGGGCGGGCGCCCTGCTTGGATCGCTCGCTTTCCCATTCCAGCGCATCGACGCCGCCCGCGGACATCAGGATCTCGTAGCGGCGCTTGTTGAGCTCGGTGCCGTAATATTTCATCGCCGAGGAGAACGCCGGATGCGCCTGCCCCGCCTTGGCGAGATCGACCGCACGCTCGGCGCAGGCCGCGAGCGCGGCCTCATCCACCTCGAAGCTTGCGATCTTCCCGCGGAGCATCGCATCGTCGAGCTTGCCTTGCGCATCGGTGCCGACGGAATCGGCCGCGATCTGACCCAGCGGACGGCCGACGCCGCGTTCGCCCATGCCTGAGATCATCGCGCGCTCGTGCTGGAGCAGATATTTCGCGACGTCCCAGCCACGATTGACGGTGCCGACGACATGCGATTTCGGCACGCGGACGCCGTCGAAGAAGGTCTCGCAGAACGGCGAATAGCCGGAGATCAAGAGGATCGGCTTGGTCGTCACGCCCTTCGAGGTCATGTCGAACAGGATGAAGCTGATGCCATCGTGCTTCTTGGCCGTGGGATCGGTGCGCACCAGGCAGAAGATCCAGTCGGCGTAATTGGCGTAGGACGTCCAGATCTTCTGGCCGGTGATGATGAAATCGTCGCCATCGCTCTCGGCGCGGGTCTGGAGCGAAGCGAGATCGGAGCCGGCATTCGGCTCGGAGTAGCCCTGGCACCAGCGGATCTCGCCCGCGGCGATTTTGGGCAGATGCTCTTTCTTCTGCGCGTCGTTGCCGTATTTCAGCAGCGCCGGCCCGAGCATCCAGATGCCGAAGCTCGACAACGGCGGGCGAGCACCCATCTTCGCCATCTCGGCGCGCAGCACCTTGTGCTCGGCCGCGCTCAATCCGCCGCCGCCATATTCCTTCGGCCAATCAGGCACGGTCCAGCCCTTGTCACGCATGCGCTCGAACCAGATGCCTTGCGGCTCGGACGAGAATTTGGCGTTGCGCCCGCCCCAGAACACGTCGGCGTCAGAGGTTGCGGGCTTGCGCATCTCGGGCGGGCAATTGGCTTCCAGCCAGGCGCGCGTCTCGTTGCGGAATTGTTCGAGATCGGCGGTTTCAGTGTCGCTGGTTTTGGATTCAGGCATTGGTCGTTTCCATCAATCGAAATCGGCTTGTTGGGCGCGACTCTGGGCCATTGCACCGCGGAATTCAACCACTTCCGCGAGCCCGCATTCGGCTATAGTCGGCACCATGGCGAGCTTGAAAACAAAGAGGAAACGACAATGCGCCTGAAACTTCTTTCGCCTGGCGAAATGAGCGAGAGCCAGCGCCAGACCTATGACGAGTCGATCGCCGGCAAGCGCGGCAAGCCGCCGGCGCCGATGATGGCCTGGCTCAACAGTCCGGAGATGGCGCGCCACGCCACGCGGCTCGGCGAGGTCATGCGCTACGACACGATATTCCCGGCGAAGCTTTCGGAGATCGCGATCCTGGTGACGGCGCGGCACTGGACCGCGCATTACGAATGGTACGCGCACAAGCGCCTCGCGCTTGCCGGCGGCATGGACCCGAAAATCATCGACGCGATCCGCGACCGCCGCACGCCTGAGTTCGACGATCCCAAGGGCAAGATGATCTACGATCTCGCAAAATCGCTGCATGAGGGCCACGGCGTCGAAAAGGGGCTCTACGACGAGGCCGTGAAGCTGCTTGGCGAGCGCGGCGTCGTCGAGGTGATCGGGCTGTGCGGCTATTACACGATGGTGTCGATGACGCTGAACACCTTTGAGTTCGAGCTGCCCGAGGATGAGGAGAAGGAACTGGCGTAGTTTCCCGTTCGGAAACGCTGGGTTTCAGGATCGGCAATAGCACCGTCTCCGAGTGCGCCTTATCTGCATGACATCAACGGAGCAGCCACATGTCGCAGAACCAAGCCGTCGCCGCCGGCACCCGGATCGGCCATGTCCACCTCAAGGTCGCCGATCTCGATCGCGCGCTCGGCTTTTATTGCGGCGTGCTCGGCTTCGAGCTGATGCAGAAGATGGGCTCGGGTGCGGCCTTCATCTCGGCCGGCGGCTATCATCATCACATCGGGCTCAACACCTGGGAAAGCAAGGGCGGCTCACCGCCGCCGCCGGGCACCACTGGGCTCTATCACACCGCGATCCTCTATCCGACCAGGCCAGCGCTGGCGGATGCGCTGCACCGGGTGCTCACGGCCGGCATTGCGCTGGATGGCGCCAGCGATCACGGTGTCAGCGAGGCGCTATACTTGCGCGATCCGGACCAGAATGGCGTGGAGCTGTATTGGGACAAGCCGAGGGAGCAATGGCCGCTCGGGCCGGATGGCAAGCTGGCGATGTTCACCAAGCGGCTGGACGTGGAAGCGTTGTTGAAGCAGCGTGAGGGGTAAATTCCGCTCTCACCCCTCGTCATTGCGAGGGCTCCTCGCAATGACGGAGTGTGTTGAGGCACCGTCGCGTCATCAAACGCAGGTCCCGTAGGGTGGGCAAAGCGCAGCGTGCCCACCAATTCTTGTACGTGCGTGGAGAGACTGTTGGTGGGCACGGCGCTTCGCGCCTTTGCCCACCCTACGAGAGCTTTGTGCGCGACCTCCCCCGCACCATGATCAGCGCCGCCGCCATCACTTCCAGCGCGATGCAGAGATAGAATGGCAGCGAATAGCCGCCGGACCAATCGCGCAAGGCCCCGACGACACCGGGGCCGAAGGCGTAGGTGACCTGGTTGATCGCGGTGTTGAGGCTGATCAGCACGCCGAACGAGGCGCTGTCGAACTCCTGCTGCACGATCAGCGACGGCAGCGTGATGAGATTGCCGACGGAGAAGCCGAACACCGCACAGGCTGCGATCAGCGCATAGTCATTGTGCAAATTGATGACGACGAGCAGCGCGGCGGCCTGGCTGAGGAACGACAGCGCCGAGGCCAGCCGCTGGTTGAGGCGGTCGATCACCAGCGAGAACAGCACGCGGCCTACCACCGCCATCGCGGTCAGCACCGCGACCGCCACCGCGGCGCGCTCGCGGCCGATCACGGGATCGAGGAACGAGATCAGATGCACGATGAAGCCGACCTGCGCGAACAGCACCAGCGCAAAGGCAATCGTCACCGTGAGGAAGCCGACATCGCGCAGTGCCCAGGCGCGGATCTGCGTCGATGATTGCGGCGTCGCTTTCGCTGACGCCTTCCAGCCGTGAAGATCGGGCGGCCGGCCGACGAGAAGCAGGATCACCGGCAGCAGCAGCACCAGCATGGCGCCGGCGGCGGCATACATCGCGCCGGCGAAGCCGATATGGGCGATCAGCGTGATCAGCAACGGCACGCCGACGATGCCGCCGAAGCTGGCGCCGTTGAGCGCCAGGCTGATCGCCATGCCGCGCTTGTGGTCGAACCACAGACTGATCGTGTTGGTGATCATGGCGAGGCTGGTGCCGGCCCAGCCGAAGGCGAGCACGGCATTGGCGAGATAAAGCTGCCAGGGCTCGCGCACCGCGCCGATCGCGACGCTAGCTGCCGCCATCACCAGCGTGCCGGCGATCAGGCAGAGCCGCGGACCATAGTTGCGGACGGCCTCGCCGACGAACACGACGAGCAACGCGCCGAACAGATAGAAGAACGTGGTCCCTGCGGAGATCAGCGATGCCGGCCAGCCCCGGGCGCGCTGGAGCTCGGCGACATAGACGCTCTGGCCGTAGAAACCGAGCCCCCAGCCGAAGGTCGCAAGCAGGAAGCAGACCGCGACGATGCGCCAGCCTTCGTAGCGGAGGGAGGATTCGTCGATCGTCGGCTGTTGAAGATTATCGAGCATCGCTGCTTACTCCGTCATGCCCGGGCATAGCCGTCTGAAGGACGGCGTCGCTTCCGCTCGCCATGTCCCGGCCATCCACGTTCTTTCTTCAGCGTCCTAAGACGGGGATGGCCGGGACAAGCCCGGCCATCACGACATCTAAATAGTCCTCACCCGAAAATCACTTCGACAGTGATCGAAGCATCAACGTTGGTGACAGCCTCCTGCCAGTCAGATGGCGTCCGGGAACTCGCCCATCGCCGCCTCCAGCCGCGCCTTGCGGCGGCGGGCCCAGGACACCAGCGAGAGCACGGCAAGGCCCAGCACGACCGGTGGGAACACCACGAGGTTCACCGCCGACCAGCCGTAATTGGCGAGCAGCTGGCCCGAGGAGAACGAGCCGATCGCCATCATGCCGAACACCAGGAAATCGTTGAAGGCCTGAACCTTGTTGCGCTCCTGCGGCCGGTGCGTCTCCAGCACCAGCGCGGACGCGCCGATGAAGGAGAAATTCCAGCCGACACCGAGCACGACCAGTGTGGCCCAGAAATGCATCGCGGTGAGACCGGAGAGGCCGATGCCGGCGGCGCCAGCTTCCAGCAGCAGGCCGGCCGCCACGATCTTCGGCGCACCGAAGCGGGCGATCAGCGCGCCCGTGAAGAAGCTCGGCCCGTACATCGCGACGATGTGCCATTGAATGCCGAAATTGGAATCGGACACGGACAGACCGCACATCTTCATGGCGAGCGGTGCCGAGGTCATCACCAGATTCATCATGGGATAGGAGATGATGCCGCACAGCGCCGCGGCGATGAAGCGCGGCTGCGTCACGATGGTGAGCAACGGCCGGCCACCGTGGAGATCGGCCGGCGCGGGCTTCGGCATATCGACGCCGGCAACGATGCCCATGGCGACCAGCGCCACTGCGGCCTGGACCAGGAAGCTGAAGGCGAACAGATAGGGCTGCCAGACGTCCATGGTCCATTGCACGAGCTGCGGACCGAGCACGCCGGCGAACACGCCGCCCGCCATCACCCAGGACACCGCCTTGGGCCGGTAGGCCGCGCTGGCGCCGTCGGCGGCGGCAAAGCGATAGGACTGCGCCACGGAGCCGTAGAGGCCGCCGAGGAAGGTCGCGATGCAGAACAGCACGAACGAGCCGTGCAGGATCGCGAACGAGCCGAGCACGCCGGTGAGGACACCGCAGCCGGTGCCGATGACGAAAGCCCAGCGGCGGCCGAAGCGACGCGAGATCGCGCCGGTCGGCAGCGTGCCGGCAGCAAGCCCGACGACGTACATCGACAGCGGCACCGTCGCGAGCGACATGTCGGGCGCGAGCGTCGCGCCGACGATCGAGCCGGTGGCGAAAATCACCGCCGAATTGGCGCCCGTCAGCGCCTGCGCCGCAGCAAGGCGCACCACATTGGCACGCGCGCGGGCGTCGTCGGCGATCTCATGGGCTGAAGTCACGTCAAGCATGGGATTTTCCGCCCCCAAGGGACTTTCAAGGGGCTCACAAGGGGTTTGTTGATTCCCGGCACTATGGAGGGGTGCGGGAGGGCGGGCAACCGGCGCAAACGGGCGCAGGCCATGCCTCTGACGCAATCGAACGGATGATAGCGGGCCGCGCCCTTGACGGCTTGCGCTCGATCAAACCCTATCCGCCGCGATTTGAAGGAGTTTCGTTCATGACCGTCGACGACAGGCCCACGCTCAACGCTCCCGACGACGATCCCTTTCTGTGGCTGGAGGAGATCGAGGGCACGCAAGCGCTGGATTTCGTCGAGCGGCAGAATCAACTGACGCTGCAGGCGTTCGGGGGCAAAGCCTTCGAGCACGACCGCGACATCCTAGCTGCGATCTACGACCGCCCGGACAACATTCCCTATGTCAGCCGGCGCGGCACCGATCTGCAAAATCTCTGGAAGGATGCCACCAACCCGCGCGGCCTGTGGCGGCGGACGACGCTGACGGAGTTTCGCAAAGCCCGCCCAGCGTGGGAGACCATGCTGGACATCGACAAGCTCGCAACGAGCGAAGGCGAGGACTGGCTGCTCAGCGGGATTGCCACGATGCCGGGAAGCTCGCACGCCATGCTGAGCCTGTCGCGCGGCGGTAGCGACGCCGTGACGTTGCGCGAATTCGACATGGATACGAAGAGCTTCGTGACAGACGGTTTTGCGCTGCCTGAGGCGAAGGGCGGCGCGGACTGGATCGATGCCGACACGCTGCTGCTGTCGAGCGCCCATGGCGAGGGCATGGCGACGACATCAGGCTACGCTCGGACCGTGCGGCTGTGGCGGCGCGGCCAGCCCGTTGAACAAGCGGCCGTGCTGTTCGAAGCTTCCGTGAACGACATGGCCGCGTATGGCCATATCGACCGCATGACGCCAAATCGCATGATCTGGTTCGGCCGGATGCTCGACTTCTTCAATTACAGTGTCTCGGTCGGAGACCAGACCGGCCCCGTCTCGAAGATAGACCTTCCCACCGCCATCGAGCTGCAAGCCCATGGCGACTGGCTCGCGATCAAACCGCGCGAGGATTGGTCCGTGGCCGGACAGATGCACAAAGCGGACACCGTGCTCGGCATCAGGCTCTCGGACTTGCTGGCGGGCCGCCGCGAATTCGCCGTGCTGTTCGAGCCGGCGCCTCGACGGGCAGTTCAGGGATTTTTCTGGGTCGCCGGCAAGCTCGTGCTGTCGATCCTCGACGAGCTCAGGCCGCGCTTCGAGGTCTGCACGCCATCTGCTGCGGGCTGGAGCCGCGCAACGCTTTCCGGCCTGCCTGAGATCGGCGTCGTCGACGTCTGGCCGCTCGATCGTCATCCGTCTGAGAGCAATGGCGACCTGCTCGCCAATGTGCAGGACCCGCTCACGCCGCCGTCGATGCTGCTGCTCGAACGCGGCGTCGCGAGCCCGGTTGTGCTGAAGCAGGCACCGAAGACGTTCACCGCCGACGGCCTGGTGGTGACGCAGCACGAGGCGATCTCGATCGACGGCGAGCGCATTCCCTATGTCCAGACCGGACCGGCGGGCGAGACCGGCGATGCGCCGGTGTATATGAGCGCCTATGGCGGCTTCGCTCTTGCGGTGAAGCCGTATTACAACGCCTCGCTGGGCAAGCTCTGGCTGGAGCGCGGCGGCACCACGGTGCAGGCAAACTTACGCGGCGGCGGCGAGTTCGGCACGCGCTGGCACGACGCCGGCCGGCTCGCCGGCAAAACGCT